>NZ_WMHO01000065.1 GCF_010994245.1 Sandarakinorhabdus rubra | reverse complement strand
AGCGCGGCCTTCGCGGCGGCACTCCCAACCTGCCCGGCATCGCCGGCTTTGCGGCCGCCGTGGCGCAAGCGCACGACTGGTCCGCCGTGGCAAAGCTGCTGGACGCGATGGAGGCCCGCCTGCAGGCCGCTGGCGCTATTATCCACGGCGCTGGCGCGGCGCGCCTGCCGCACATCAGCAGCATCGGCCTGCCCGGCGTGGCGGCCGCCACGCAGGTGATGATGCTCGATCTTGACGGCATCATGGTCTCGGCCGGGGCGGCCTGTTCGTCGGGCAAGGTGAAATCCAGCCATGTGCTGGCCGCCATGGGGCTGGGCGCGGCGGCCGGCGAAGCGATTCGCGTCAGCCTGTCCCCGGCCACCACGGCGGCCGAGCTTGACCTGCTGGTGGCCGCCTGGCTGCGTATGGCGCGGCGGCTGGGGGCCGCGGCGGCATGACCATGCCCATCTATCTCGATTATGGCGCCACCACCCCGCTCGACCCCGAAGTGGCCGCTGCAATGGCGCCCTGGGGCGTGGACGGATTCGGCAACCCGCACAGCGCACATATGTGGGGCTACAAGGCCAAGGCGGCGGTGGAGCTGGCGCGCGAGGCCATTGCGGCGCTGATCAATGCCCCGGTCGAAAGCATTGCCTTCACCAGCGGCGCCACCGAGAGCAACAACTGGGCGTTGAAGGGCGTCCTGACAGCGCCCGGCCAGACGCGCCGGCGAATCGTGACGCTGGCCACCGAACACAGCTCGGTGCTGGAGACCGCCCAGTATCTTGCCAGCATTGGCGCCCAGTTGACCGTGGTGCCGGTGCGCGCCGATGGCCTGGTGGACGCGGGCGACCTCGCCCGCGCGCTGGGCGAGGATGTGGCGCTGGTCAGCGCAATGGCGGTCAACAACGAGATCGGCGTGGTGCAGGATCTGGCCGCGATCAGCCGTCTGGCGCACGGCGTCGGCGCGGTGTTCCATGTCGACGCGGCGCAAGGCTTCGGCAAGATCGCCATCGATGTCGAGGCCAGTGGCATCGACCTGATGAGCATCACCGCCCACAAGATCTACGGCCCCAAGGGGGTGGGCGCGCTCTATCGCCGGCCGTTCACCGTCATCACGCCGCTGCTGCACGGCGGCGGGCAGGAGGATGGCCGGTCTGGCACGCTGCCCACCCAGCTGATCGCCGGCTTTGGCGTGGCGGCGCGCATTGCCGGCCAGCGCATGGCGGCCGATCATGCCCACGCGTTGCTGCTGCGTGACCGGCTGCTGGCCCGGCTCCGCGTGCCGGTCGAGGTCAATGGCAGCCTTGATCGGCGCTGGCCCGGCAACCTCAACCTCAGCGTCCCCGGCGTCACCGTGCCGCTGCTCAAGCAATTGCCCGGCCTTGCCATCAGTTCGGGATCGGCCTGTGCGGCGGTGACCGGGCGGCCCAGCCATGTGCTGCTGGCGCTCGGCCTGCCGGACGCCGTGGCCAAGGCCTCGCTCAGGCTGGGCTTTGGCCGGTTCACCACCGATGCGGAGATCGACGCGGCGGCTGACCAGATCAATGCTGCGGTGCAACAATATCTTGAAGAACGCGCCTGATCGCGGCACATCTGCCGGCATGACCCGGATCCGCTTCATCTCGGCCGACGGCACCAGCGAGACCATTGTCGAGGCCGCCGCCGGCACCCGCCTGCTCGAAGTCGCGCAGGCGCACGGCCAGCCGCTGGAGGGCACCTGCGAGGGCGCAATGGCCTGCTCCACCTGCCATGTCTACCTGGTGGGCGGCGATGCGGGGCGGCTTCCACCCCCATCGGAGGAGGAGGAGGACATGCTGGACTTTGCCGCCGGCGCCAACCGCCAGAGCCGGCTGGCCTGCCAGCTGGTGCTGACCGACGAGATCGCCACGCTGGACGTGAAGATGCCGCGCGCCGTGGTGGACAACAGCCGATAGCAGGCGAACTGGCGTGAGTGGGAGCCGGGAACGACCCAAAGCGGGTTCGTTACGGCTGCTTCCTTCCGGACCTGACCGGGTTGGCGAGCGCTCTGTCCGCCCGGCTCCCGTTGGCCATATGGCGGTGGCGGCCGGAATCTGCAAGTCCCGTGACGCGGCTGCCGGCAGGGGTTAAGAACTGCGACACATGGCAGACGAATCCGACATCGAGGCCGAAATGGCCTTCCCGGGCATGGCGCCGCCGCCAGCCCCCCAGGCTGCCCCCGCGGCGCCCGCCGCCGCACCCGCAGGTTCGCGCGTGCTGGCCCGCAAATATCGCCCGGCCAGCTTCGATGCGCTGCTTGGCCAGCAGGCGATGGTGCAGACGCTGGCCAATGCGATCGCCAGTGGCCGGCTGGCGCAGGCCTGGCTGCTGACCGGCGTGCGCGGGGTGGGCAAGACCTCGACCGCGCGGATCATCGCCAAGGCCCTGAACTGCATCGGCCCGGATGGCAGCGGCGGCCCCACCATCGCGCCGTGCGGCCAATGCGAGCCGTGCACCGCCATCGCGGCAGGCCGCCATATCGACGTCGTCGAGATGGACGCGGCATCGAACACCGGTGTCGATGATGTGCGCGAGATCATCGAGGGCGTGCGCTATGCGGCGGTGTCGGCGCGGTTCAAGATCCACATCATCGATGAAGTCCACATGCTGTCCAAGAGCGCCTTCAACGCGCTGTTGAAGACGCTGGAGGAACCGCCGCCCAACGTGAAGTTCATCCTGGCCACCACCGAAGTGCAGAAGGTGCCGGCCACGATCCTGTCGCGCTGCCAGCGCTTTGACCTCAAACGCATCCCGGCCGAGACGCTGTCGGCGCATTTCGCCGCCATCCTGGAGGCGGAAGGGGTGACCGCCGAAGCCGATGCGCTGGCGCTGGTGGCCCGTGCCGCCGAAGGCAGCGTGCGCGACGGCCTGTCCATCCTCGACCAGGCGATTGCCCACAGCGGCGCCAACATCAGCGCGGCCGCCGTGCGTGATATGTTGGGGCTGGCCGACAGAGGCGCGGTCAGGGCGCTGATGGGCGATGTGCTGGCTGGCCGCGTGCCCGAACTTCTGGATGCGGTGGCCCGCCAATATGACCTTGGCGTCGATCCGGCCCAGCTGCTGCGCGAGCTTCTGGCGCTCGTCCATGCCATCACCCGCCAGCGCATGGCGCCGCGCCCAGATCCGGCGCTGTCGGCCGAGGAGCAGGCAGCGCTGGATGATTGGGCCAGCCGGCTGGATTTCCCGCGCCTGTCCATGCTGTGGCAGTTGCTGCTGAAGGGCCTTTCCGAGGTGGAGACCGCCCCGGTGCCGCTGCAGGCCGCCGAGATGGCGCTGCTGCGGCTATGCCACGCCGCCGATCTGCCCGATCCGGCGCGACTGGTGAAGCGGCTGACCGAGGAGCGTGCTGCGGCCTCATCTGCCCCGCCTGCCGCGGGCCAGTCTTCGCCCCCCGCGCCACTGGCCAGCCTGCCCGCCGCCGCCGAGCCGCCGCCGCCCGGCGCCCTGCCTCAGGATTTTGCCGGCCTGGTGGCGCTGTTCCGTCAGAACCGGGAAGCCCGGCTGGCGCATCATCTGCACGACGATATCCACCCCGTCACGTTCGCGCCGCCGCGGCTGGTGCTGGCGGCCAGCGGCCTGCCCAAGGACGTGCCGCTGGCCATCAATCGCTGTCTCGATGAATGGACCGGGCAGCGCTGGCAGATCGACTGGAAGGCCAGCGGCGGTGCCCCGACCCTGCGCGAGGCCGAGCTGGAACGGCTTGGCAGCCTGGAGGCGGAGATGCGTGCCGATCCCACCGTGGCGGCGCTGATTGCCGCCTTTCCCGATGCCGAACTGACCGTGCTGCCCGGCAGCGCCTGAAGACCCCGAAAGAGAGACAATGCCCAGCCTTGATGAACTGATGAAAGCCGCCCGCAACGTGCAGGAGCAGATGGCCCGCGCGCAGGAACAGCTCGACCGCATCGAGGTGGAAGGCGCGTCCGGCGGCGGCATGGTGAAGGTGCGGGCCACGGCGCGGGGAGCGGTGCGCGGCGTGTCCATCGATCCCTCGCTGATGAACGACGACAGCCGCGAGATGCTGGAAGACCTGATCGTGGCCGCCTTCAACGATGCCAAGGCCAAGGCCGACCAGGCCGGCAGCGCCGAAATGGGCAAACTGACAGCCGGGATGCAACTGCCGCCGGGCTTCAAGCTGCCCGAATTCTGAACCGGGGACCGACCATGCGCCAGATCCATTCGACCATCACTGAAGCCGGTGAACTCGTCCTCGCTATTGCCGAGGTGCCGGAGCCCGCGCCCGGTCCGGGCGAGATCAAGATCCGCATCGAGGCCGCACCCATCAACCCGTCCGACATCGGGCTGCTGACCGGCGCCGCCGACATGACCCGCGTCACCGCCATTCCCGGCGGCATCAGCGCCCCGGTGCCGCCCGCCGGCCTGCGCGCCATGGCGGCGCGGCTGGGCCAGGCCATGCCCTGCGGCAACGAAGGCGCCGGCACCATCGTGGCCGCTGGCAGCGGGGCCGAGGCGCTGGTGGGCCGCAAGGCGGCCATCATCGGCGGCGCCACCTATGCCGGTTATCGGGTCGTGAAAGCGGAGGAGGCGCTGCTGCTGCCCGCAGGCGCGACCGCCGAACAGGGCGCCTCCTGCTTCGTCAACCCTCTGACGGCGCTCGGCTTTGTCGAGACGATGCGCACTGAGGGCCACAGCGCCATCATCCACACTGCAGCCGCGTCGAACCTCGGCCAGATGCTGGTGAAGATCTGCGCCGCCGATGGTATCCCGCTGGTCAATATCGTGCGCTCGCCTGACCAGGTTGCGCTGTTGAAGGGCCTGGGCGCCGTCCATGTGCTGGATTCAAGCGCGCCCGATTTCATGGCCGCGCTGATCGCCGCCTGCACCGAGACCGGCGCCACGCTGGCCTTCGATGCCATCGGCGGCGGCAGCCTGGCCGGGCAGATCCTCACTGCCATGGAAGCGGCCATCAACGCCCGCGCTGGTGGCTACAGCCGCTATGGCTCCGAGGTGCTGAAGCAGGTCTATATCTATGGCGGGCTGGACCTGTCGCCGACCAGCTTCTCGCGCGGCTTCGGCATGGCCTGGGCGATGGGCGGCTGGCTGCTGTTCCCGCGCATGCGGGTGTTCGGCCCGGAGACCTTCGCGCGCCTGAAACAGCGGGTGGCCGATGAACTGACCACCACCTTCGCCAGCCACTACAGCCACCGCGTCAGCCTGGAAGGGATGCTGGAACCCGATGCGGTGGCGGGTTGGTATCGGCGCGCGACAGGCCAGAAATATCTGGTGATGCCCAGCCTCTAAACCTAGGCGCCTCTGAGCCTCAGTCCCACAGGCAGGCGTCATTGCCGTCACGCGCCACCACCCGTACCCTTTTCTCGATGCGGCGGGCATAGCGGCGCACGCTGCGCGAGGGCTTGGTGACGCTGCGCTTGATCGGTTGCGGCAGGATGGCGGCCAGCTTTGCCGCCTCGCCTGCCGACAGCCGGTCCACCCGCCCGCCGAAATAATGGTCTGACGCCGCCGCCATGCCATAGATGCCCGGCCCCATCTCGACGATGTTCAGATACATCTCCATGATGCGTGGCTTGCCCCAGAAGATCTCGATGAGGCCGGTGAACCAGGCTTCCAGCGCCTTCCGGGGCCATGAACGCTCCGGCCACAGGAAGACGTTCTTGGCGGTCTGCTGGCTGATCGTCGAGCCGCCGCGCAGCTTGGCGCCCTCCAGATTGCCCATGGCGGCCTTGCGGATGGCCTCGAAATCAAAGCCGTGATGGGTGCAGAAATTGGCGTCCTCGGCACCGATCACGGCGCGCGGCAGGTTGCGGGACATCACGGTCATCGGGACCCACGCCCGCTCCACTCGCTGGCCGGCCAGCACGTCGCGCGCCATCAGCCAGGTGACCGGCGGCGTCACGAAGCGATAAGCCACCACCCACAGGATACTGAGCGCCACGAAGGCCACAACAATCCGGGTGATCCAGCGGAAGATACCCTGCAGCAACGACCGGAAGAAGGCTTGGACGCGGGCCATGTCACCGGCCAGCATTGGCCGCCCGGCACGCCTGCGTCAATCATGTCGCAGCCTCAGACCTGTTCGGGCAGCAGGCGCCGTTCGGTTGCGGTCTGCTGCATGGCCTTGGCCAGCTTTTCGAACGCCCTGACCTCGATCTGGCGCACGCGTTCGCGGCTGATGCCATAATGCTGTGACAGCTCCTCCAGCGTTTCGGCCTCGTCGATCAGGCGGCGGCGGGTGAGGATGTCGCGCTCGCGCTCATTGAGGGTCGCCATCGCCTCGACCAGCAGGGCGTGGCGCTGGCTGCGCTCCTCGTCGTCGGCCAGCAGTTCATCGGCCAGCGGCGTATCGTCGGCCAGCCAGTCCTGCCACTCGCCGCTGCCCTCCTCGCGCATCTGGGTGTTGAGACTGGCGTCACCGCCCATCCCCATGCGGCGGTTCATGGAGACGACCTCGTCCTCCGCGACACCCAGGGTGGTGGCGATCTGCTTCACGTCGTCGGGCTTGAGGTCGCCATCCTCGACCGCGCCGATCTTGCCCTTGAGGCGGCGCAAGTTGAAGAACAGCTTCTTCTGGGCAGCGGTGGTGCCGATCTTCACCAGGCTCCACGAGCGCAGGATATATTCCTGGATCGCCGCCTTGATCCACCACATGGCATAGGTGGCCAGCCGGAAGCCGCGATCCGGATCGAACTTCTTCACGCCCTGCATCAGGCCGATGTTGCCCTCGGCAATCAGCTCGTTCACCGGCAGGCCATAGCCGCGATAGCCCATGGCGATGCGCGCCACGAGCCGCAGGTGACTGGTCACCAGCTTGGTCGCCGCTTCCGGGTCCTGATGGGCCTGCCAGCGCTTGGCCAGCATATATTCCTGTTCCGGGGCGAGCAGCGGGAACTTGCGGATCTCGGCCAGATAGCGGTTGAGGCCGGCTTCCGACCCCAGGGCGGGGATGCTGGTCTGCTTCTGGACAGGCAGGTTGGACGTCATCATCTCACTCCGTCACGGCGGCTGTACCGCCGTTTTCAGGCAAGGCCGGCAAGGCCATCGATAAGCGCCAGCATATCGGCTGGCAGGGGCGATTCGAACGCTAGAAATTCTTTTGTGACTGGATGCTGAAAGCCCAGCGTCGCGGCGTGCAGCGCCTGGCGGGCAAAGCCCAGTTGCTTCAGGATCGGCGCCACCCGGCCAGGTGTGCGGCCATAAGCGGTGTCCCCCAACAGGCCGTGGCCGATGGACGCCATGTGCACCCTGATCTGGTGAGTGCGCCCGGTTTCCAGCCGGCATTCCACCTGCGCCGCGCCATCAAAGGTGGCCACGGTGCGATAATGGGTGACGGCGTGCTTGCCGCGGCCATCGGCGACGATCGCCATTTTCTGTCGGTTGGTGCTGCTGCGCGCCAAGGCGCCGGCGATGCGCCCCGCCGGCGGCACCGGGATCCCGGCGACGATGGCAACATAGCGCCGCTCCACGCTGTGCCGGGCAAACTGGGCGGCCAGCCCCTCGTGGGCGGGGTCGGTCTTGGCAACCACCAGCAGGCCCGACGTATCCTTGTCGATGCGGTGGACGATGCCCGGCCGCGCCACCCCGCCGATGCCCGACAGCCGCCCGGCGCAATGGTGCAGCAGCGCGTTGACCAGCGTGCCGTCGAAGTTGCCCGCTGCCGGATGCACCACCAGGCCCGCCGGCTTGTCGACCACCAGCAGATGGTCATCCTCGTGGAGGATCGCGAGCGGGATATCCTGCGCCTCATTGTGGGCGGGGCGGGGCGCGGGCACGCTGAGGATCAGGCTCTCGCCGCCCTTCACCTTGGTCGCGGGATCCCAGATCACACCGGCGCTGCCGACCAGCTTGCCGGCCTGCACCAACGTCTTCAGCCGCTCGCGACTGAAGGTCGGCACGGCCGCGGCCAGCGCCTTGTCGAGACGCTGGCCGGCGGCATCGGCCGGCAAGCTTATGGTCATCGACTTTTCAGTTTCCATGGCTTAGCCATGTTGGCATGAGCGTGCGGATATCAAGCGCCCAGCGGCAATTTCTCCTCGATTCTGCAGCGGCCAACGCCGGCGAGGAGGTGTGCGGCCTGCTGGTGGGGACGGACGGTGCGGTGACCGAACTGGTGCCGGCCCGCAATGTCGCCCGCAACCGGGCGCGCAGTTTCGAGATTGATCCGGCCACGCTGCTGGCCACCCACCGCACCGCGCGCGGCGCCGGCGCCCGGGTGATCGGGCACTGGCACAGCCACCCCAATGGCCGGCCCGAGCCTTCTGCCCGAGATGCCGCCCGCGCCACCGAGAATGGCGCCATCTGGCTGATCATCGCCGGCGGCGACATCAGCGCCTGGGCGGCGCGCGCCGGTGCGCCGGGGCCGGCACGGTTCGAGCCGGTGGCGCTGGAGATCGCCTGATGGCCAGTGGCGCGGTGAAGTGGTTCGATGGCAAGAAGGGCTATGGCTTCATCAGCCCGGATCTCGGCCCGCGCGACGTGTTCGTGCACATGAGTGCCGTGGAAGCCGCCGGGCTGAACCGGTTGCAGCCGGGCCAGCGGCTGGATTTCGAACTGGCGCAGGATGGTGAGGGCCGTCTGATCGCGCAGGGCCTGGTGGTGCGCAGCGAAGGCGCCGAAGCTGGGGAAGCGGCCAAACCGGCCTGACAGGCGGGGAATGGCCAGTGTTTGGGGGGCTTGGCTGATGAGTGACGTGACACAATATCTGGTGCGCTGGCTGTGCCACGATCTGGCGACGCCGATCGCCAGCGTGATGACGGCGAGCGAACTGCTGGACGACACGCCGGATGCGGAGATCAACGAGCTGATCCGCTTTGGCGCCCGGCGGCTGACCGCGCGGTTGCGGCTGGTGCGGCTGGCGCTGGGCGCGGCCGAAGCCGACATGGCCGGCGGCGCGCTGGAACGGCTGCTGAAGGACGGGCTCGATTCGACCAGTGTCGACTGGCGCTGGGAAGGCGATGCCACCGGCGGCATGGCGACACTGATCGCCGGCTGCGTGCTGCTGGTCGCAGATCTCAACCGCACGCGCCCGCTGGCCGTTGACCAGGACGGGGTGACGGTGGCACCAAGCTGCACATGGCCCGACCCGGTCGCTGCCGTTTTCACCGGCAGCCCGGCGAGCTGCAACCGCGGTTCGCTGGCGGCGATGCTGCTGCAGGCGGCGGACCGCGCCGGCCGGCGGCTGGCCACCACGCCGAACGGCCTCACGTGGTCGGCCTGAGCTGGTCCGCGGGGATTTTGTTGCAGTGCAGCAATTGACCCCTTGAAACCCTTCTCGCTCTGACTTATGTTGCATTGCAGCAAAAGCCGGAGACGCTGATGACCGCCAAGCCGCCCGCCGCCAAGTCCAAGCCTGTCGCCAAGCGTGCGCCGGCCGGGAAGGCGGCAGCGCCCGTGGTCACCGTGACCGAGGCCGCCGCGCCGACCATTGAATCGCCGCCCGTTCCCGCAATGGAAGCGGTGGTGGATCCGGTGGTCACCGAAACGGTTGCTGAACCAGTACCGGAGGTTGTCGCAGAGACCGTCTCCACGCTGGCCAGCGAAACCGCCGACGAACCGACCCCAGAGCCGGCGCCGCAGGTGGCCGGTGAACCCGCCACCACCCCAGTTGCCAGCGGCGGGCTGGTCATTCCCTTTGCCACCGTGTTCAACGCCGCCACCCCATTCGTGAAGGAGCCACTCATGGCCACCGCTTTTGAAACCACCCAGGATGCCGTCCGTACCACCGTCGAAACCATCAATGCCCAGACCGAAGCTGCCGTGAACAACGGCAAGGCCGCGATGGAACAGGTTGCCGCCAAGTCCAAGGAAGCTGTCGAAGCCAGCATGAAGTCGCTCGACGAGCTGAACGACATGGCCCGCGCCAACATCGATGCGCTGATCGCCTCGGCCCGCGTTGCCACCACTGGCGTCGAGCAGGTGATGAACCGCCTGACCGAAGTCTCCAAGGCTTCGTTCGAAGAAACCACCGCAATGGTGAAGAAGCTGGCCGCCGCCAAGACCCCGAACGAGCTGATGCAGCTGCAGAGCGATTTCGCCAAGGCCCAGTTCGACAGCGCCGTGGCCGAATACAGCAAGCTGACCGAGATGATGGTCAAGCTGGCCGGCGACGTGATGGAGCCGGTGCAGAACCAGGTTGCGGTTGCAACCGACAAGATGAAGGCGGCCTGGACCGCCAAGTAAGCGCGAATTTTCGTGTTGCGTGATCAGGGCGGCGGGCCGATGGCCCGCCGCCCTTTTCGCTGACCGGCAGCAGGGTCGCACCGGGCTTTTTTCTGCCCGGCTTTTTGCTATACAGGGCTGGATTAGTCCCATTTCCTCCGGGTAAACCGATGAGCGCACGCGCGCCTGAACGCATGACAGATGAGGATCGCGACGCCGACCGTGGCGGCCGGGGCGGCGCGGGCGTCGGACTGGCGACGCGGCCCGAAACGAAGACGGCCAAGCCGTCGCTCTACAAGGTGCTGATGCTGAATGACGACTACACGCCGATGGAGTTCGTCGTCCTCACCCTGCAGCGCTTCTTCAAGATGAGCATCGAGGATGCCACGCGGGTCATGCTGCATGTTCATCAGCGCGGTGTCGGCGTGTGTGGCATCTTCACCTATGAGGTGGCCGAGACCAAGGTGAACCAGGTCATCGATTTCGCCCGCCAGCACCAGCACCCGCTGCAGTGCACGATGGAAAAGGACTGACGCAGCCTCGAGGCTGCGACCTTGCAGCCCCTGCCCTTCTGACCGCCGCTGCGCCAAGGCCGGTGGCATGACCCTGCTCCCCAGTTTCCAGCCCGGCCTCAACGCCCTGATTGTCGGCGCCTCGGGAGGGCTGGGCAGCGCGTTCGCTGACCTGCTGGACGCCGATGCCGCCGTTGCGCACGTCGCGCGCTGGAGCCGCAGCAGCGGCGTTGACCTCACCGACCCTGCCAGCATCACCGTCGCGGCAGCGGCCCTGCCCGCCCCACCCGATCTCGTCGTCATCGCCACCGGCGTGCTGCACGGCGAGGGGCTGAGCCCGGAAAAGGCCAACAACCAGCTATCGGCCGATGCGCTGGCGACCAGCTTTGCCGTCAACACCATCGGCCCCGCGCTTGTGGCCAAGGCCGTGCTGCCGCTGATGCCACGGGGCCGCAAGTCGGTGCTGGCGGCGCTGTCGGCGCGCGTCGGCTCTACAGCCGACAACCGGCTGGGGGGCTGGCACAGCTATCGCGCGTCCAAGGCGGCATTGAACCAGCTCATCCGCACCATGGCCATCGAGCAGGCGCGGCGAAACCCCGCTCAGATTCTGCTGGCGCTGCACCCCGGCACGGTCGACACCGGCCTGTCGAAGCCCTTCCAGACGGGCGTGAAGACGCTGTTCACGCCAGAAGAGAGCGCCCGCCACCTGCTCGCCGTGATCGATGCCGCAACCCCGGCGCAAACGGGCCTGCTGATCGACTGGCAGGGCGCGGTCATTCCGTTCTAGCGGCGGCAAAGGCCGCCAGCGCGCGGGCGCGGGCGGCCTCATGATTGACGATCGGTTCGGGATACTCGCGGCCCAGCCGGACCCCGGCGCGCAGCAGCGCCTGCGGCGCCTCCCACGGCGCGTGGATGGCGTCATCGGGCAGGTGCGCCAGTTCCGGCACCCAGCGGCGGATGTAATCGGCCGCCGCGAACCTCACGCTCTGCCCGACGGGGGCGAAGATGCGGTTGAACGGCGATGAGTCGACGCCGGAACCCATCACCCACTGCCAGCCCAGCGAGTTGCTGCCATAATCGGCATCGACAAGGCAGTCCCAGAACCAGCGTTCGCCCTGCCGCCAGTCGATCAGCTGATGCTTCACCAGGAAGCTCGCCGCGATCATGCGCACCCGATTGTGCATCCAGCCGGTTGCCCACAATTGCCGCATCCCGGCATCGACGATCGGGTAGCCGGTCTGGCCCCGGGCCCAGGCCTGGAAGCCTTCGGGATCGTCGCGGAACGGAAACCGCGTGAACGCCGCACGCCCCGGCACGTCGCCATAATCGGGAAACTGGTCGATGATGTTCTGGCCAAAGTCGCGCCAGCCCAGTTCCCGCAGAAAGGGCTCGGCCACCGCCTCCCCCACCGCATCGGCGATGCCGTGCCAGGCCGCGTTCGGCGAGATTTCGCCCAGGGTCAGGTGCGGGGAGAGGCGCGACGTGCCTTCGACAGCCGGCAAGTTGCGCGTCGCGTCATAGCCGGCGGCGCGGCGGGCGAAATCAGCCACCCGCGCCGCCGCGCCAGCCTCGCCAGGCTGCCAGTCCGCAAAGCCGCCGGCCCAGTCGGG
>NZ_WMHO01000064.1 GCF_010994245.1 Sandarakinorhabdus rubra | reverse complement strand
ACCGCCGCTGAAGGCCGAAGCCAGCCCGCTGCGCCTCGCCATCAGCCGCAGCCGCGCGCCCGAGCTGATGCACCGGCTGGCGACCCGCATCGGTGCCGAGCTGCTGCCGATGGGCAGCGCCGGGGCCAAGACGCTCGCCGTGTTGTTCGGCGAGGCCGATGCCTATGTGCATGCGGGTGATATGAACGAATGGGACAGCGCCGCGCCGGCCGCCGTGGCGCTGGCGGCCGGCTTGTCGGTGACCCGACTGGATGGCGCAGCGCTGGCTTTCAACCAGCCGCGCCCGAAGACGCCCGACATATTGGTGTGCCATCCCGCCCGCCAGGCCGAGCTGATGGCCGCCATTGCGCAATGCCATTGACGGTGGCGCCAGGCCGCCCGCGCGGTTACCTGTCTGGGGCCTGCCCGGGTGCCCGCCTTGCCGGGTGTCCCGAAATTGCCATATTGGCCCCGTATCGCAGCCGGCATCGCAGTTGCGATCGCTTCTTGGCGCTGCTGTTGGCAAGGCCTCGCGCGAAGGATGACAGGATTGGCGCCAGACATGTATCAAGGTGACGCCGGCGCCGCCCCTGGGGGGATTGGCCCGCCCGCATTGACGCCCGACAGCCTGCCCGCGTTGCCGCGCAGCGAGCGCGGCTGGAGCTGGTGGCTGGGCAGCGCCATCACGCTGGCCGTGCTGGCGGCCGCCCTGATGCAGCTGGCCAAGGTCGATCTGTGGCGGGTGGCTGCGATTGTGCCCAGTTCGCCCGGTTTCTGGCTGGTGTTCGCGCTGGCCTATCTGGCCGGGCCACTTGGCGACTATGTCATCTTCCGGCGGCTCTGGCAGATCCCGGCGGCAGGCTTCTTCGCGTTGCTGCGCAAGCTGATCGGCAACGAGCTGATCACCGGCTATGTCGGGGATCTTTATTTTTACACCTGGGCGCGCCAGCGCACGACAATGGTGGCCGCCCCGTTCGGCGCCGTGAAGGATGTTGCGATCCTGTCGGCCATGGCGGCCAACGTCGTCACGCTGCTGCTCATGCTGCTGGCCTATCCGCTGATCGGCCAGCTGAAGCTGGGCATCGATCCGCAGGCGGTGGTGGCCTCGGTGGCGCTGATGCTGGTGATCTCCAGCGGCGTGCTGCTGTTCCGCAAGAAGCTGTTCAGCCTGCCGCCAGCTGATCTGCGCTATGTGACATTCGTGCAGATGCTGCGCGTGGTCGGCTCGCTGGTTCTCTCCGGCTGGTGCTGGGCGCTGGCGCTGCCGACTGAACCATTGGAGATCTGGATCTTGCTGTCTGCCATGCGCATGCTGCTGTCGCGCCTGCCATTCCTGCCCAACAAGGACGTGGTGTTTGCCGCACTTGCGGTTTTCATGATCGGCCAGGATGCGGCCGTGGGCGCGCTGATGACAATGATGGCCAGCCTGTTGCTGGTCACGCACCTCGTGCTGGGGTTGCTGCTGGTGGGCGGCGAAGCGGCGGGGTGGCGTCGGAAATGATCAGGCATTGCGCGATAATCGGGCCGGCACTGCTGCTGGCCGGGGCGGCCCATGCCCAGCTCGCATCCAATCCCAACCTGGGCAAGGCGGAAGGCCAGTGCCGGCCGAACGAGACCGGACCGGCGGTGATCATCACCGCGGTTGGCCTGAAGGACCGCAAGGGACTGCTGCGGGCCGAGCTCTATCCTGCCAACGAGGCCGACTTCCTCGAGGATGACAATATCCTGCTCAATGCCGGCAAGACCTTCCGGCGGGTGGAGATCAGCCTGCCGCCGTCGGGGCCCGTGCAGCTGTGCATCCGCACACCGGGGCCGGGCGCCTATACATTGTCCATGTTGCACGATCGCGATTCGAACCTGAAGT
This sequence comes from Sandarakinorhabdus rubra, assembly GCF_010994245.1. Lineage (GTDB taxonomy): Bacteria > Pseudomonadota > Alphaproteobacteria > Sphingomonadales > Sphingomonadaceae > Sandarakinorhabdus > Sandarakinorhabdus rubra. The sequence continues at coordinate 10,541 of NZ_WMHO01000064.1, read as the reverse complement.
TCGGCCTGTCGAGCGATGGGGTCGGCTTCCCGAACAATCCGCGGCTCGGCCTTGGCAAACCAAAGGCCGCTGCCGTGACGTTCCAGACCGGTCCGGGTCTGACGCCGATCAGCATCCGGCTGAACTATCGCCGTGGCCTGCTCAGCTTCGGACCGCTGAAAGAGGGCGGCTAGAAGGCCGGGACAGCACATCCGCGCTTGACCGCGACGCCCGCTGGCATGATGGAGGCAGCGTTGCCGGCCTCCCGCACTGGTCTTGCCGGCGGCAAAGGGCCCGCGTCATGCATCTTGTCGATATATCGGCGCTCTATTCGCCAGATGGCGGCGGCATCCGCACCTATACCCATCGCAAGCTGGAAGTGGCGCAGCAGCACGGTGTGCGCCTGACCGTGGTGGTGCCGGGCGCCGAGGATCATGTCCGCACCGTCGGCAAGTCGCGGCTGATCAGCATCAAGAGCCCGCGCTTCCCGCTTGACCGCAACTATTTCTATTTCGCCAGCGACCGCATCATCCAGGATGCACTGGCCGCAGAGCAGCCCGATTTCATCGAATGCTCCTCGCCCTGGGGCAGCGCGGCCGCGGTGGCGGACTGGCCGGGCACGGCGCCACGCGCTCTGTTCATGCATGCCGAACCGCTGTCGGCCTGGGTCTATCGCTATCTCGACGGCTTCCTGCCGCGCCGCGCCATCGATCGCAGCTTCGACTGGTTCTGGCGCTATCTGCGCCGGCTCGACGCACGCTATGATCAGGTCATCTCAGCTGCGCCCAGCCTGTCGAAGCGTCTGCGGGATGGTGGCCTCACGCATGTCGTCGACAATGCGCTGGGGGTCGATCCCGGCGTGTTCTCGCCCACCCGGCGCGATGAGGATTTGCGTGCACGGCTGTTGGCCCAATGCGGCCTGCCGGCCTCGGCCACCTTGCTGATCGGGGTCGGCCGGCACAGCCCCGAAAAACAATGGCCGATGGTGATCGCCGGGGTGACGGCCGCCAGCTATGGCCGGCCGCTGGGGCTGATCATCCTGGGCGACGGTCATGCCCGCGCCTCGGTGGTGCGGGCGGTGGGCGAGAATCCGCATGTGCAGCTGATCGCGCCGGTCAGGGATCGCGCCGAATTCGCCCGCATCCTCGCCAGCGCCGACATGATGGTGCACGGCGCTCCGGCGGAAACCTTCGGTATCGCCTGTGCCGAGGCCCGGGCCAGCGGCCTGCCGATCATCGTGCCCGATGAAGGTGCAGCCTATGACCAGCTCGAGCCTGGGCTAGGCCTCGCTTTCCGCAGTCTCGATGCCGCCAGCCTGGCGATGGTGATTGCCGAGGCCATCCCGCAATTGCCGGCGATGCGCGCGGCCGCCGTGGACGCGGCACCGCGGGTGCGCACCATCGACGCCCATTTCAGCGAGTTGTTCGCCGGCTATGCCTCGGTGCTGGCGGCCCGCCGCGCCGCCTGAGGCTGCCGGCAAGGAAAAAGGGGGCCGCGGTGGCGGCCCCTTTCCTGTTTCAGCGACGCTGTGCGGCGATCAGGCAGCAACGACTGGCCGGCGGCGGCGGCGCGCCACGCCAACCAGACCCATGCCGACGATCATCAGCGCCCAGGTGCCCGGCTCCGGCACGTTGAAGGCCAGGGCGGCGTCAGCCAGGAAACTGCCCGAGATCTGCGAGCGGTATGTTGCCAGCGGCGCCGTGGCGCTGCCCGCCAGGTTGCGATCGAGGTTGGTCAAATCGAACAGGAAGGAGAAATCCGACCCCGGTGCGAAGTTCACCAGCGGCGACGACATCGTGATGGTGCTGCCGCTGGCCGTGCTGCCCGAGAACTGGGCCGGACCAGTGGTGCCCAGCGTGCCGGTGATCCTGGAGTTCAGCACGCTGCCCGACAGCAGCGTGTCGCCATTGTTGAAGCACTGGCTGCCGTAGCAGAAGCTGTTGGTGGCCGTGATGCTGAAGGTGAAGCTGTCCACCTGCTGCGTGAAGGCCCCGGTGTTGTTGCCAACCGGATCGCCGGTGGTCGAGCCCGACAGCAGGAAGCGGCCAGTGACAGACAGCGGCACAGGCGAACCGACCAGCGAGAAGCTGACCAGCGAGCTGCCAGGAACGAACGTGTTCGGCGCGCTGGTGGTCTGGAAATTCACCACGCCGCCCCCGCGGGCCCACAGGAAGTTGCGGTTGCCGTTCAGGAGGTCGATATCGGCAAACACCACCTGGACGGCGGCAGCCGGCACGGCCGCCAGGACCGAGGCAGCGGCAGCGGCACCCAGGATCCACTTCTTAAGCGCCATGATCTTGCTCCAATCTGATCCGCAACGCGGAACGGTTACATCCAGTTTCCTTCATTCCGGATGCAAACCGCGTGCCAATTGAAGAATGGCCGTAAGATATTGAGTTAAAAGTTTAATTCTTTGTTTACCGGCGTCGGTCTGTAAGCTGTCCCTTACAGGCCGGGCATCGCCGCCCAATCGGTCCGGCGCGCCGCATTGAGACGGCTGGCCCCGGCATCAAGCACGGTATCGCGCTTGGCAAAGCACAGGCGGATGAAGCCGCTGGCCGGGGTGCCGGGCAGGAAGGCACCGAGCGGAATCGCAGCGACGCCGGCACGCGCCACCGCCGCCATGCAGAACTCGCTGTCAGACAGGCCGATCCCGGAGGCGGCAAGATCGGCCATCAGGAAATAGCTGCCGACGCTGGGCAACAGCGTCCAGCCCCCGCTGGCCAGCGCCGCCGCCAGCCGGTCGCGGGCGCGGCGAAAATCACCCTGCGTGGCAGCGAACCAGGCATCGGGCAGCGCCAGCCCTTCGGCCACCGCCTGCTGCAGCGGCGGCGGCGTGGTGAAGGTCAGAAACTGGTGCATCTGGGCCACGCGCTCGGCCAACCCGGCCTCTGCCACCACCCAGCCGACCTTCCAGCCGGTCAGCGCCAGCAACTTGCCGGCCGAGCCGATCTTGATTGTCCGCTCCGGCGCCAGCGCCAGCGGCGAGACATGAGGCTCGGCCCCGGTCAGCACCTCTTCCCACACTTCGTCGCTGATGATGAGGAGGTCGTGGGCGCGCGCCAACTGGACAATCGCCGCAAGCATCGCCGGCCCGGCCATGGCGCCGGTGGGATTGTGCGGCGTGTTCAGGAGGATGGCACGGGTGGCCGGCGTGATGGCCGCCGTGATGGCGGACGCATCCGCCTGCCAGTCGGGCGGCGCCAGATCAACGAACACCGGCTGTGCCCCGGCCCGCCGCACCAGCGGGGCATAGGCATCATAGGCCGGCGCGAACAGGATCACCTCGTCGCCCGGGCCGGCGACGCTCAGGATGCTGGCGGCGAGCGCCTCGGTGGCGCCCGAGGTGACGATCACCTGGTCGGGATCAAGATCGAGACCCTGGCGGCGGCGATAGAAGGCGGCCACGGCGCGGCGCAGTTCGGGCAGGCCGCGCATCGGCGGATACTGGTTGTCGCCGCTGGTGATGGCCCGGGCGCCGGCGGCCAGCACCGCCGCGGGCCAGCCGAAATCGGGAAAGCCCTGGCCGAGGTTGATGGCATCATGGGCGCGGGCGAGGCCCGACATCTGCTCGAAGATGGTGGTGCCGGGCTGCATGGCCCTCCCCTAACCTGTCACTTGCCGGGATTGAAGCGTGAACCGGCACATGCCAGCCAAGGGCACAATTCATCCACGGGCATATCTGGGGAGATCCGGCCATGAAGACGCGCATCACCGAAATGTTCGGCATCGAGCATCCCATCATCCAGGGCGGCATGCATTATGTCGGTTTTGCCGAGATGGCGGCCGCGGTGTCCAATGCCGGTGGGCTGGGCATCATCACCGGCCTCACGCAAGGCTCGGCCGAGAAGCTCGCCGCGGAAATTGCCCGCTGCCGCGCCATGACCGACAAGCCGTTCGGCGTGAACCTCACCTTCCTGCCCGCCGTCACTCCGCCCGACTATCCCGGCCTGATCAAGGCGATCATCGAAGGCGGCGTGAAGGTGGTGGAAACCGCCGGCAACAATCCGGCCAAATATCTGCCGGCGTTGAAGGAGCATGGCATCAAGGTGATCCACAAATGCACCAGCGTGCGCCACAGCCTGAAGGCCCAGGCCATCGGCTGCGACGCGGTGAGCGTGGACGGCTTCGAATGCGGCGGCCACCCTGGCGAGGATGACGTGGGCAACTGGGTGTTGCTGCCGCGCGCCGCCGAGGAGCTGGAGATTCCCTTCGTCGCGTCGGGCGGTGTCGCCAACGGCCGGCAGCTGGCGGCGGCGCTGTGCATGGGCGCCGACGGCGTCAACATGGGCACGCGCTTCATCGCCACGGTGGAGGCGCCGGTGCACCAGAATGTGAAGGATGCGCTGGTGGCGGCGACCGAGCTCGACACGCGGCTCATCATGCGGCCGCTCCGGAACACCGAGCGGGTGCTCAACAATGCCGCTGTCGAACGCCTGCTGGAAAAGGAGCGCACCAAGGGCGCCGACCTCAAGTTCGAGGACATCATCGAGGAGGTCGCCGGCGTCTACCCGAAGATCATGAAGGACGGCCAGATGGATGCCGGTGGCTGGAGCTGCGGCCAGGTGGTGGGCCTGATCCACGATATCCCCACCTGCAAGGACCTCATCGAGGGGATGGTGCGCGAGGCCGAGGAGATCATCCGCGGCCGGCTGCAGCGGCTCGTCGCATGACCGAGCCGGTTCTCTACAACCTCGCCGATGGGGTGGCGACGATCACCCTCAACCGGCCGGACAAGCTGAACGCGCTGACGCCCGAGATGCTGAGCGGCTTCTTTGCCGCCGTGGCGCGGGCCGGGGCCGACCCCGAGGCGCGGGTGATCGTGGTGACAGGCGCGGGCCGCAGCTTCTGTGCCGGGCTTGACCTGTCGATCATCGGGACCGGCGCCGGCGGCCGGCTGGAGACCCATCCCGATGTTGCGCCGCAGTGGGGCGACGATGTCGGCCCGGCGCTCGCCCCCTATTACAGCGGTGGCTGGCCGGTGTTGATCACCTGCCGCAAGCCCACCATTGCCGCCATCAACGGGCCAGCCTTTGGCTGGGGCTTCATCCTGTCGCTGCACTGCGACATCCGTTTTGCCAGCACCTCGGCGCTGTTCAACGCCACCTTCGCGCGCATCGGCGTGCCCGGCGAGAAGGGTGCGGCCTGGCTGCTGACCCGCCACATCGGACAGGCAAAGGCGCTGGACCTGCTCTACACCGCCCGCCGCTTCGATGGCCGGGAGGCCAAGGCGCTGGGGTTGGTGAACGACGTGCTGGATGACGAGGCGCTGCTGCCGCACGTGCTGGACTATGCCCGCACCATTGCCACCTTCAGCGCGCCGCGCAGCCTCGCCGCGATGAAGGCGCAGGTGTGGACGGCGCTGGACGAGGATTACACCACCGCCTTCGCCGCCGCCGACCGCGAGCAGGACAAGGCCACGCACACCGAGGATTTCCGCGAGGCCTTCGCGAGCTACCGCGAGAAGCGTCCCCCGCGTTACACGGGGCGTTGAGGGAGCCGCTAGTTCGCCGCCGCCTCGATCCGGTCGATGTCATCATCTGACAGGCCGAAATGATGGCCCACCTCGTGCACCAGCACGTGGGTAACAAGCTGTTCCAGGCTGTCCTCGCCCTCTGTCCAGACATCGAGGATCGGTCGGCGATAGAGGAAGATCATGTCGGGCAGCGCGCCCGTTGGCACATCGCCCTTCATCCCGACATGGCGGCCCCAATATAGGCCCAGTATGTCCCAAGGGGTCTCCAGCTCCATCGCCGCCATCACCGTTTGGTCCGGGAAATCCTCCACGCGCAGGATCACGTCGGCGAGGTGGCGGCGGAACAGGTCGGGCAAGCGCTCGACCGCGGCTTGTGCGAGCCGTTCGATGTCGGCAAGGCTGGGGGCATAGTGCATGGCCCTTCATAGGATGTTGCCTCACCATGGTCGAGAAACTGGATGACGAGGCGCGCGCCGTGCTGGCCGCCCAATTGCCGGACTGGCAGGTGGACGGCGAACATCTGAAGCGATCGTTCCGCTTCAAGGATTTCAGCGAGGCCTTCGGCTTCATGGCCCGCGTGGCATTGCTGGCCGAGGCGCAGGACCATCACCCGGAATGGTTCAACGTCTGGAACAGGGTGGACATCGCGCTGACCACGCACGACGCTGGCGGACTTTCGGTGCGCGATGTGAAGCTGGCCAGAGCGATCGACGCGCTCATCTGAACAAGGAAAGGGTGGCACCTATCGGCGCCGGCGGACAAAGGAAGGGCGGCGCCTTGCGGAGCCGCCCCTGCCCTCAATCAGGCTGTTGTTACTCAGCCTTCGGCCAAGCTCCGGTTGCTCAGCCTTCGGCCTCGACGGTCGGGGCGCCGGGGCCGTTCTTCTTGATCGATTCGATGGCGTTCACGGCCGAGGACTTGGATGAATAGCCCTGGGTCGAGAACATCACCTCACTGTTGTACATGAAGCGCACGCGAAATTCGCCAGCCTTGTCCTTGTAGATTTCGAACTTGTGGGCCATTGCGCTTCTCCTCCCCTAACCGTTGACGAAGCTATTACGCGGATAGGTGGCCGTCAACCGGGCGGCTTCAGGCGGGTGGCAGCAGGCCATAGATCACGCACGCCTGACCGGCCAGCGGGTAGAGCGGCGGTTGCAGCGTCACCTGCACATCGGCGGCCAGTTTTTCGAGCGACGGGGGCGGCGGGGCCGGCGCGGCCATCGTCGCGGCGGGGGCATCGGCAGAACGGGCCATTTCGCTCGGCACCGCCACATCCGCTGCCGGCACGGCACCGCTGTAGCTGGGCCAGCCGGCCAGCACCTGTGTCTCGCACACCCCACCCGAGGGATCGATGACCTTTGCCATGCCCAGGCGGCTGCCCGCCGCTGCCGTGGCCAGCCGTGCCCGGCGCGCCGCGTCCTTGATGGCGGCTTCATACAGCCAGGTCTTCAGATCATTGCCCGGCTCAAGGCCGAACGAGGGCGTGTCGATCGCCGATGGCCGCGCCGCCACCGCCAGTCGATAGGCGCGCTCCAGCAGATCGGTGTCGCGCACCTCGATGGCCAGCACCGCCGTCACCTCATAGGCTTCGATCTGGTCGGCGCGGGTGTTCTCGACAATGGTACCGTCCTTCTGGCGATACTGGTCATAGAGCGGGCGCGTGGCGAGGCTGGTGGTCAGCCGCACACGGTCCTTGCCCAGCGCCGCCAGAGCCGCATCCAGCTCGCGCGCCTTTGCGGTCGCCGCGGTGGTGGCCGCAGCCGCGGTCTTCTCCACAACCGAGAAGCGGGCGGCAAATCGCGCACGATTGGCCGGCACCTCGGTGCGGACATGGCCCATTGAGGCGATCACCGGGTCCTTCATCCACCAGGGCGCCGGGATCGTGGGCTGGCCGATGGTGGCGGGCGGTGTCTGCGCCAGCGCGGGCGCGGCGATCAGGGCAGCGAGGAGGAGGGCGTTCTTCATGAGCGCAACTGTGGTGCCGGGGTGATTGCGGTTTGATGAATGGGGCGGGGTAGAGGCCGGCGCGGCAATGCCGCGCCGTCGAACGAGTCAAAAAGGGCGGCCTGTTGGGGGCCGCCCTTTTCGCTCGCCGGCCGATCTTGCCGGGGTCGGCAAATAGCGCCGCTATTTGCGCGCCCGGCTGCGATTACCGCGGCGCCATCCGGATGGCGCCGTCCAGCCGCACGTCCTCGCCGTTGAAATAGCTGTTCCGGCACATCTCGACCGCGAGGCTGGCATATTCCTCGGGGTTGCCGAGCCGCTTGGGGAACGGCACCTGGGCGCCCAGCGCATCCTTCACCGGCTGCGGTGCACCCTGCAGCAGCGGGGTGTTGAAGATGCCGGGCAGGATGGTGTTGACGCGGATACCTTCGCCCGACAGGTCGCGGGCGATGGGGAGCGTCATGCCGACAACGCCGCCCTTCGAGGCGGAATAGGCGGCCTGGCCAATCTGGCCATCTTCGGCCGCCACGCTGGCGGTGTTGACGATGGCGCCGCGCTCGCCGTCTTCCAGCGGCGGCAAGGTCAGCATGCCGGCGGCCGACTTGGCGATGCAGCGGAAGGTGCCAACCAGGTTGATCTGGATGATGCGGTCAAAGGCATCCAGCGGGAAATGCTTGATGCTGCCGTCTTCCTTCGAGCGGCTGGCGGTCTTGATGGCGTTGCCGGTGCCGGCGCAGTTGATCAGGATACGCTCCTGCCCGATCGCGGCGCGGGCCTTGGCGAAGCCGGCGTCCACCGAGGCTTCATCGGTCACGTTGACGTTGCAGAACACGCCGCCCAGCTCGGCGGCGATCGCCTCGCCCTTCTCGGCGTTCATGTCGAAGATGGCGATCTTGACGCCATGCTTGGCCAGCAGGCGCGCAGTGGCGGCCCCCAGGCCCGACGCACCGCCGGTGACCACCGCCGAACAACCTTCAAGCTTCATGGCTTTCCTCCCTCAATGGTTCTTGCAGCGCTTATGGGCAGCGCCACCGGCGCCGGCAACCTTTCCAAAGCGTGAGCCCTGTGGCTCATCCCGGGTCGCCGCCGCGCTTCAACTGCGCCTCGCGCACCGCCAGATAGATGGTGGACCCGAGGATCAGGGCACCACCGGCCAGCGTCAAAGCATCATAGCGTTCATCAAACAGTCCGATGCCGGCGGCGGTGACCAGGCCAAAGCGCACGAAGTCCAGCGGCAGCACCGCCGAGGCTTCCGACAGCGAGAAGGCGCGGGTGAGGGTGAGCTGTCCCACCGCTGCTGCAGCGCCGATACCGGCCAGCAGCGGCCACACCGACAGGGGCGGCGTGACCCAGACAAACAGCGCGACGGCAAGGCTGGGCAGCGTCGTCAGGATGAAGGTCCAGGCCGCCACGGCGCGCGCATCATCGACCCCCACCAGGCTGCGCATGGCAACGATCGAATAGCCGGTGGTGATGGCCGAGATGATGGCGGCAATGATGCCCGGCGTGATCGGCACCGCGCCAGGCCGCAGCACCAGCAGCATGCCGACAAAGCCGACAGCCAGTGCGGCGATGCGCCGGGCGCGGATGCGTTCGCCCAGCATCAGTACGGCGCCCAGCGTGCCGAACAGCGGCGCCGTGTAGTTGATCGCCAGCACATCAGCCAATGGCGCATTGGCCACCGCATAGAAGGTGCCCATGGTGGCAACGAAGCCCGACGTGGCGCGCCTCAGGTGCAGCGGCAGCTTTGCACGCTGGATCAGGCCGGGCGTGCCGAGCAGCATCGGCGCCAGGAACAGCAGGCCCAGGAAATTGCGGAAGAAGACGATCTCGAAGCTGTGCAGCACGGCGGCCGCATAGCGGATCATCACCCACATCGACGCGAAGGCGAAGCAGGAAACGACGAACCAGAAGGGGCCAGAACGGGCAAGGCGCGACACGCCTGCCGGGTTACGCGCTCGCGCGCGGGGTGGGAAGGCTCAGCCGTCCAGCAATCGCGCCAAAGTGGCGACGTCGCTGTCGATCTCGCGGTCTTCGGCGCGCAGCTGCTCGACCTTCTTCACGGCGTGCATCACCGTGGTGTGATCGCGCTTGCCAAAGCGGCGGCCGATCTCGGGCAACGAACGCGGCGTCATCTTCTTGGCCAGATACATGGCAATCTGGCGTGGACGGGCGACTTCGCGCGCACGGCGTTCGGACAGGAGATCAGCGACCTTCAGGCCATAATAATCGGCGACCTTGCGCTGGATTTCGTCGATGGTCAGCTTCTTTTCCTGGGCGCGCAGGATGTCGGCCAGGGTCTCGCGGGTGAACTCCAGCGTGATCGGCTTGCCCACCAGCAGCGCAAAGGCGGTGACGCGATTGAGAGCCCCTTCCAGCTCACGCACGTTGGTGGTGATCTTGCGGGCCAGGAACTCGATCACGTCATCTGGCACGGACACCCGCCGCGCGAGGCCGGCCACCTTGGAATGCAGGATATTGTAGCGCAGCTCGTAATCGGCGGGGTTGATGTCGGCCACCAGGCCCCAGACCATGCGCGACAGGATGCGCTCCTGGATGCCTTCGAGATTCTGTGGCGAGCGATCGGCGGTGATCACCAGGCGTTTACCGGCGCCGATGATCTCGTTCATCGTGTGGAAGAATTCCTCCTGCGTCGAATCCTTGCCGGCGATGAACTGGACATCGTCGATCATCAAAAGGTCGACCGAGCGCAGCCGCTGCTTGAAGCTGATCGTGTCCTTGGCGCGCAGCGCGGCCAGGAACTCCACCATGAACTTCTCGGCCGACAGATAGGCGACACGGGCCTGCGGCTGGCGAGCGAGATACGCATTGCCGATGGCATGCATCAGGTGCGTCTTGCCCAGACCGGTGGTGCCGTGGAGGAACAGCGGATTGAAGCCCGGCGACCCCGGCTCGGCCATGGCCAGCGCGGCGTTGTAGGCTAGCTCGTTGGACTTGCCGACGATGAAATTGTCGAAGCTATAGCGCGCGTCGACCGGCATCGGCTGGCTGGCCCCGGCCGGCAACGCGGCGCGGCCCACCGGCGGCGGTGGCGGCACCACGGCCCCGGCCTGCACCAGCACACGGCGCACGCCCGGCCGTTGCTGCCCCCAAAGGCGGCGCAGGAGGTCGCCATAATGGC
>NZ_WMHO01000063.1 GCF_010994245.1 Sandarakinorhabdus rubra | reverse complement strand
TGTCGCCAAGGCCCAGCTCGGCGCCGCGCGCGAGCGCGCCGACCGGCTGGACGTGCGTGCGCCGTCGGCCGGCCTGGTGCTGGCCCGCAATGTCGAGGCTGGCCAGGTGGTCGGCCCCGGCACCGGGGCGCTGTTCCGGATTGCCGAAGGCGGCATGCTGGAAATGCGCGCCACTCTGGCGGAGCAGGACCTGGCGCGCCTGAAGCCGGGCGTGACCGCAACGGTCACGCCGGTCGGGTCCACCCAGTCCTATCGCGGCAAGGTGTGGCTGCTCGATCCGGTGATCGATCCGAACACCCGCCAGGGCGTTGCCCGCATCCAGATCGACTATGCGCCGGGCCTGCGCGTGGGCGCCTTTGCCCGCGCCCGCATCGATGCCGGCGAAGCGGCGCGGCCGCTGCTGCCGCAATCGGCGGTGCTGGCCGACGCCGGCGGCAACTATGTGTTCGTGGTGGGCAAGGAAAACCGTGTCGAACGCCGCGCGATCACCGTTGGCATGGTCAGCGATGCCGGCGTTGGTGTGGCCCGCGGCCTCAATGGCAGCGAGAAGGTGGTGGCCAGTGCCGGCGCCTTCCTGAAGCCGGGTGACCGCATCCGGCCGATCACCGCGCCTGTCGCCGCCCGCTGACGCCGGGACTGGACCCATGCGCAACATCTCGGCCTGGTCGATCAAGAACCCGGTGCCACCGCTGGTGGCGTTCACGCTGCTCCTACTGGCCGGCATCCTGTCCTTCCAGGCGATGGACATCAACAACCAGCCGGATGTCGAGTTTCCCGGCGCCCAGGTGATCGTCACCCAGCCCGGCGCCGCGCCAGAGGAGCTGGAGAACCAGGTCACCCAGCGCGTCGAGGCGGCGGTGCGCAACATCACCGGGGTGGACGAGGTGAACAGCTTCGTCTCCGAAGGCAGCAGCCGCACCATGGTGCAGTTCGCCATCGGCACGCCGATCGACCGCGCCGTCAACGACGTGCGCGATGCCATCTCCAACATCCGCTCCGATCTGCCGCAGGGCATCCTGCAGCCGCAGGTCAACCGGCTCGACATCGCGGGCGGGCCGATCGCCTATATCTCGGTTGAATCGACGGCCATGACCCTCGAGGAGCTGAGCTGGTTCGTGGACAACACGGTCGCCAAGCGGCTGCTGGGCATTCCCGGCATGGCGCAGGTCAAGCGCTCGGGCGGTGCCAACCGCGAGATCCGCGTGATCCTGGATCCCGATCGCATGCAGGCCTTTGGTGTCACCGCTGCCCAGGTCAACGCGCAGCTGCGCCAGGTCAACCTCAATGCCGCCGGTGGCCGCGCCGAGATCGCCGGCGCCGAACAATCGGTGCGCGTGCTGGGCAATGCCGACAGCGCGGTCGGGCTGGCCGCCACCCAGATCAGCCTTGGCCTCGGCCGCAACGTCCGCCTGGGCGACATCGCAGAGGTGCGCGATGCCTATGCCGAGCAGCGCTCCATCTCCAAGCTGGGCGGACGGCAGGTGCTCAGCTTCTCGATGTCCAAGGCCAAGGGCAGTTCGGACGTGACGGTCTATGATGCCGCCACCGCCGAGATGGACAAGCTGCGCAAGGAATATCCCAAGGTCAATTTCCGCCTGATCTACACCTCGGTGGATTACACCAAGGCGCAGTATCGCGAAGCGATCAATGCGATGATCGAAGGCGCCATCCTGGCCGTGCTGGTGGTTCTGTGGTTCCTGCGCGACTGGCGCGCCACGCTGATCTCGGCCTTGGCGATCCCGCTGTCGGCCATTCCCACCTTCTGGTTCATCGATGCCTGGCTGGGCTTCAGCCTCAATCAGCTCTCGCTGCTGGCGCTGAGCCTGGTGGCCGGCGTGCTGGTTGACGATGCCATCGTCGAGATCGAGAACATCGTGCGCCACATGCGGATGGGCAAGACCGCCTATCAAGCGTCCATGGACGCCGCCGACGAGATCGGGCTGGCGGTGGTGGCCACCACCATGTCGATCGTGGCGGTGTTCCTGCCCGTCGCCCTGATGCCGGGCATTTCCGGCCAGTTCTTCAAGAATTTCGGAGCCACGGTTGCCGTCGCGGTGCTGATCAGCTTGGCTGTCGCCCGCCTGATCACGCCGATGCTGGCCGCCTATTTCCTGAAGAGCCATGGCTCGGCAGAACATGGCACCGGCAAGTGGGTGGACAGCTATATGAAGGCGCTGAACTGGGCGCTGGACAACCGGATGAAGACGGTGTTCGGCATCGGCGGCGCCGCGCTGGCGCTCACCGTCGTGCTGTTCATCGCCCTGCCCAAGACCTTCCAGCCCGATGTCGATACCGACAGCAGCCAGGTGACCATCAGCCTGCCGCCCGGCGTGACGCTGGCACAGACGGAAGCGGTGGTGGACAAGGCCGTCGCCATTCTCGAGAAGTCGCCGGCGCTCGACATCGCGTTCGCCGATATCGAGGTGGGCAGCGCCAACATCTACCTGACGCTGCGCAAGGACCGCGGCATGCACCGCACCCAGTGGGAGCGCAGCATCGCACCCGAACTGGCCACCATCCCCGACGCGCGCATCGGCTTTGCCCTGCAGTCCGACGGCCCGCCCGGCGGCCGCGACATCGGCGTGACGCTCACCGGCAATGATCCCGTGCTGCTCGAACGCACCGCTGCGAAGGTGGTGGACGAGATGCGCGGCATGCCGGAACTGCGCCAGCCGCGCATCGAAGGCGGTCTCAACCGGCCGGAGATCACCATCAGGCCGCGGCTCGATCTCGCTGCCGAACTGGGGGTGACGACCGCAGCGCTGTCGGAGACCATCCGCATCGCGACGCTGGGTGACATCGATCAGAATGTCGCCAAGTTCAGCGTGGCCGACCGCCAGATTCCGATCCGCGTGATGCTACCGGAAGCGTCGCGGCAGAGCCTTGCGACCATCGAGAACCTGCCGGTGCAGACCCTGCGCGGCGGCTCGGTGCCGCTGAAGGTTGTGGCCGATATCAGCTTCGGCGCCGGCCCCACCGAAATCCGCCGCTTCAACCAGCAGCGCCGCGTGCTGATCGGTGCCGATCTGGCACCCGGCCTGGTGCAGGGCGAGGTGCAGGAGAAGGTGAACGCCCTCCCCACCCTCAGCGATCTGCCGCCCGGTATCGAGATGGTGAAGCTGGGCATGCAGAAGTGGATGGGCGAGCTGGTCCAGAACTTCATCCTGGCCGTGGTCGCCGGGATCGTGATGGTCTTTGCCGTGCTGGTGCTGCTCTACAAGCGGGTCCTGCCGCCGTTCGTCAACATGGTGTCGCTGCTGCTGGCGCCGCTGGGCGGTCTGATCGCCATCGGCATCACCGGCGATGCCATCTCGATGCCGGTGTTCATCGGGCTGCTCATGCTGCTCGGCATCGTTGCCAAGAACTCGATCCTGCTTGTCGACATGGCGATCGAGGAGATGGAGAAGGGCGTGCCCAAGCGCGAGGCCATCCTGGAAGCCGGGCACAAGCGCGTGCAGCCAATCGTGATGACTACCATCGCCATGGTGGCCGGCATGTTGCCGGTGGCGCTGGCGCTGGGCGGCGACGGTTCGTGGCGCGCGCCGATGGGCGTGGTGGTGATCGGTGGCCTCATCCTGTCCACCGCCCTCACCCTTGTCATCGTGCCGGCCGGGTTCTCCATTGCCGTTTCGGTGGAGGAATGGCTGGCGCCGCGCATGAAGCGCTGGTTCACCAACAACGAAGGGGCTGCTAAGCTCACCCGGCCAACGCCTGCGGAGTGAGCCTGCCCTGAACCGCCTTTTGCCGGTTTCCCCCTTCCACCGCATGCGGGCGGTGGCGACGCTGCTGCTGGCGGCCATGGTGGTGCTGTTCGCGATCACCCTGCGCTGGCCGCTGCTGCATCCGGCGATGCCGTGGCTGCGGGCCTTTGCCGAAGCCGCGATGGTGGGCGGGCTGGCCGATTGGTTTGCCGTCACCGCGCTGTTCCGGCACCCGCTGGGCCTGCCGATCCCGCACACGGCCATCATCCCCGAACAGAAGGACCGGCTGGGCGAGACGCTGGCCAGCTTCCTGAAGGACAATTTCCTGAAGCCCCAGGTTGTCGCCCGCCGGCTCGACGATGCCGACATGGCGGGCGCGCTGGCGCGCTGGCTGGCTGAGCCTCCGGCGGCCGGTAGCCCCAATCGCCGCAAGGGCCTGGCGCCGCTGATTGGCCAGCTGGTCGAGGGGCTGGACGATCCAGCCTTCGCTCGCCTGGTGGAGGACATGGCTCGCAGCCGCCTGGCCGAGATGCGGCTGGCGCCAGTGGTGGCCGATGCGGTGGATACGCTGGTGACCAGGGGGCGGCATGAGCTGCTGATCGACGCTGCGGTGGACTGGGGGCTGGCGACGATCGTGGACGAGGCGCCAACCATCCGCGGTATGGTGACGGAACGCACCAACTGGCTGCTGCGGCTGGCGGGCGCCGATGAATCGATGTCGTCCACGATGATCACGTCGGTGCAGCGGTTGCTGGTGGAAATCCGCCACGATCCCGATCACCCGGTGCGGCTGCGCCTGGCCGAGGCGCTGGCGCAATGGACCTTCGATCTGAGGCATTTTCCCGAAGCCCAGGCACGGGTGGAAGGCTTCAAGGACGATCTGCTGGCCAATCCCGCCATGGCAGGCTGGGTGAAGGGCCTGTGGGATGGCGCCCGCACCGCGCTGGCCACCAGCCTGAAGGATGACAGCGGCAACCGGCTGGGCGGCGCGCTGGCAGCGCTGGGCACCCGCATCGCCGACGACGCGGCGTTGCAGCGCAGCCTCAACACCGCCCTGCGCCGCGCCGTCGCCGGCCTCGCCCGCGAACATGGCGACAGCATCGTCAAGCTGGTGTCCGAAACCGTGCGCGGCTGGGATGCCGCGACCGTGACCGACAAGGTGGAACAGGCCGTGGGACGCGATCTGCAGTTCATCCGCATCAACGGCACGCTGATCGGTGGGCTGATCGGCCTTGCCATCCACGCCGCAGTGGAGCTGGCGCGCTGATGCTGGACCGGCAGCCTGTCCTCGCCCATCCGCAGCTGCGCCTGCGCCCGGCCACTACCGAAGACTGGCCGGCACTGTATGCCACGGCCAGTGATCCCGGCATCTGGGAAGGCCATCCGGCCCATGATCGCTGGCAGGAACCGGTGTTCCGCGCCTTCTTCAACGATGGCCTCGCCAGTGGCGGCATGCTGGTCGCCGAAGAGCCGGCGAGCGGCGCCATCATCGGCAGCTCGCGCTTTGACCATGGCCGCGCGCAGGCGGGCGAAGTGGAGGTGGGCTGGACCTTCCTTGCCCGCCGCCACTGGGGCGGACGCAGCAATCACATCATGAAGGCACTGATGGTCGGCCACGCCTTGCAGACGGTGGACCAGGTGATCTTCATGATCGGGGAGACCAACATCCGCTCCCGCACGGCCATCACCCGCATTGGGGCGCGGCTGCTCGACCGGGTGATGAACGTGACACTGTCCACGGGGCCGGTCACACACCTCTTCTACGGCATCGACCGCGTCGATTTCGCCGCCGGTCCGCTGGCGCCGCTGTGGGCGGAGCGGCTCTAGCCGGGCAAGCCTCCGGTCTGCCGCAGCGCCTCGCCCAGTGCCAGCCCGGCTGACATGGCGAGGTTCAGGGACCGCACCTCGGCCCGCATCGGCAGCCTGAGGCGGGCGCTGGAAGCGGCATGGACATGATCAGGCGCCCCGGCGCTTTCCTTGCCGAACAGCAGCACGTCATCGGCAGCGAAGGCAAAGTCATAGGCGGACTGGCTGGCCCGCGTGGTGAACAACAGCAGGCGCGCGGAACCGATGCTGGCCTGGAATGCCGCCCAGTCGCGGTGCCGGGTGACGCTGACATGATCGATATAGTCCATCGCCGTGCGCCGCACGCGGGCATCGTCCCACTGGAAGCCCAGCGGCTCGATCAGGTCCACCGGCACATCGAGGCACGCACCCAGCCGCAACACGGCGCCGACATTGCCGGCGATCTCGGGCTCGAACAGGGCAAGACGCATCAGGTCACGAGAGCGCGTTCACCGCCCGCTGGATGCGCCGGCAGCCTTCCTCCAGCACGTCGTCGGCCGTGGCATAGCTGATGCGGAAGGCCGGCGAGCCGCCAAAGGCCGCGCCGTGAACCACGGCAACGCCTTCGGCCTCGAGCAGATAGGCGGCCACGTCCTCATCGGTCGCCAGCACGGTGCCGGCCGGTGTTGTCTTGCCGATCAGCCCGGCACAGTCGGGATAGACATAGAAGGCGCCTTCCGGGCGCGGGCAGATCAGCCCCGGGGTCTGGTTCAGCATGGCCACCACCAGGTCACGCCGGCGCTGGAAGGCGGCATTGCGCTCGGCGAGGAAGCCCTGGTCGCCGGTCAGCGCCGCCACCGTGGCGGCCATCGAGATGGAACAGGGGTTGGAGGTGGATTGCGACTGCAGCTTGGCCATCGCCTTGATCAGCCAGGCTGGCCCGCCGGCAAAGCCGATACGCCAGCCGGTCATCGCATAGGCCTTGGACGCGCCGTTCATGGTCAACGTGCGGTCATAGAGACCGGGCTCAACGGTGGCGATCGAAGCAAAATCAAAGCCGTCATAGACGATATGCTCATAGATATCGTCGGCCAGCACCAGCACCTGGGGGTGGCGCATCAACACCTCTGCCAGCGCCTTCACCTCGGCCCGCGTGTAGGCAGCGCCGGTGGGGTTGCTGGGCGAATTGAAGATGAACCAGCGGGTGGCCGGCGTGATGGCGGCCTCCAGCTGGGCCGGCGTCAGCTTGAAGCCCTGGTCCACGCCGCAATTGATCACCACCGGGGTGGCCCCGGCCAGGCGCACGATGTCGGGATAGGACACCCAGTAGGGCGCCGGAATGACCACCTCGTCACCGGCGTCGAGCGTTGCCAGCAGCGCGTTGAAGATGCTGTGCTTGCCGCCGGAATTGATGCTGATCTGATCAAGGCCGTAATCGAGACCATTGTCGCGCTTGAACTTGAACTGCACGGCGGCCTTGCATTCGGGCGTGCCATCGACACCGGTATACTTGGTCTGGTTGGCGCGGATGGCGGCGATCGCGGCCTCCTTCACGAAGTCCGGCGTGTCGAAATCCGGCTCGCCGGCGCCCAGCGCGATGATGTCACGGCCCTGGCGCTTCAGCTCGGCCGCCTTGTTGGTCACCGCGATGGTGGGCGAAGGCTGGATGCGGTTCAGGGCAGCGGAAGTGCGGTTCATCTCTCGGCTCATGGGGGGACGGCTCGCAGGTGGTGTGCAATGCCGATGCCCTTAGGCGGCAGGGCCGCGCCGCGCAACCGCGAACGCCCACGCAATTGATCCGTTCAGCCGCCCATGCGGCGGATATGATGGCGCAAATGCTCCACCAGCCGGTCATGCGGGTCCCAGCCGAGCACGTCTTGCGGATTGGCCACGAACAGCGACAGGCCGTTGATGTCGTGAAAGCGCGGCGTGCCGCAGGCATCGTCGATCATATACTCGATCCCGCAAGCTTCCATGCCGGCTTCGCGGGCCAGCATCTCTGCAGCGGCGATCAGGCTGGGCGGCGGCTCGGCGCGCACCACGCGGCGCCGCGCCAACCGCTCCATGCGGGCATCGGGTGTGGCCAGCGACAGCGCATCCTCGGCCGCCGTGACATCCACGCCATAAAGATAGCGCCCACCCAGGATCTCGACGCGGGTGGTCACCCCGCCGCGCGGCCGCACCAGGGCCTGGCACAGCCAGACACCATTGACTGTCGCTGGCAACAGCCCGGCGGCAATGGCATGGGCCAACGCCGCGGCATCGTCAAAACGCGCCACGCCGGACCCGGCGCCACCGATATCGGCCTTCACCACCAGCGGAAAACCGATCGCCCGCGCTGCCCGCAAGAGCGCGGCTTCATCATGGACAACGCGCGTCGCCGGGGCCGCCAGCCCAAGCCGGTTGATCAACGCCAGCTGCCGGGCCTTGCTGGCATCATAGGCCATGGCATCGGCGCCGTTCAACACCAGCGCGCCCTGCCCCGCCCAGTGATCGAGCAGCGCCATGGCATAATAGACCGGATGGCGGCGGCTGCGCTGCGCCGCGCTCATCGCCACGCGATTGAAGATCACCGGCGCCGGCGGCCGCCCGCCGATCGGATCGAAACCATGGCCTTCGGTGGCGACCGCGACATAATCGATCCCGGACCGTTCCAGCGCGGCGAACAGCGGCTGGAACCAGTGGGGGTGATCATAGACGATGGCCAGTTGATGCATCAGGTGGCGGCACCTCCCGTGCGCTCGACTGCCATGTTGTACCGCAGCAAGGCGGCGCTGCCGCCTCAGTAGCAATACCTAGGCTGGCTCTGAGGATGCCGGGCCATGGGCAGCGCCGGCCAGGTCGCCCAGCCGCGCGGCGAAGGCGATCTTGAGGGCATCGGACAGCGAGGCCACCCCCAGCTTCGACATCAGGTTGGCACGATGGATCTCGACGGTGCGCGGGGATATGCCCAGGTCATAGGCGATCACCTTGTTCGACTGGCCCTCCACCAGCCCGGCCAGCACATCGCGTTCGCGCGGGGTGAGCGCGTTCAACTGGGCGCGTGCCTGTTCGGCCAGCAGGGAGATTTCGGCGCGGCCCTGGTTGCGGCGGCCGGCATTCTCGATGCTGGCGATCAGCGCCGCCTTCTCGAACGGCTTTTCGAGGAAGTCGACTGCGCCGGCCTTCATCGCGCGCACCGCCAGCGCGACATCGCCATGGCCGGTGATGATCACCACCGGCAGCATGATGCCGCGGTCTTTCAGGGCCTGCTGCACGGCAAGGCCATCGATGCTGCCCAGCCGTACATCAAGGAGCACGCAGCCAGGCGGCAGGTGGCTGGCGGCCTTCAGGAAGGCTTCTCCGGTCTCGAACGTCTCGACCTCATAGCCCGACGTCTTGAGCATGAAGCCAACGGAGCGGCGCACGGCGGCTTCGTCGTCGACCAGGTAGACACGGGGACCAATCTTCGGGCCGGCAATGGTATCAGCCATGGTATCAGCCATATGGTCAGCCATCTTGGGGCTCCTCGGCACGTTCCAGGGTGAAGTGAAAGGCGGTGCCGCCGAACTCCGAAGGTTCGGCCCAGATGCGCCCGCCGTGCGCCTCGATGATGGTGCGGCTGATCGACAGGCCCAGCCCCATGCCCTTCTCCTTCGAGGTGTTGAACGGCTGGAACAGCACGGCGGCCATGTCGGGCGACAGGCCTGGCCCGCTGTCGGACACCACCACCTCGGCAAGGCCGGCTCTGCCCTTCCCGCCCCGCGCCGGGCGGCTGCGGATCTCCAGGCTCTGGCGCGGCGAGCGCTGCATCGCCTCCACCGCGTTGCGGATGAGGTTGAGCAGCACCTGCTGGATCTGGATGCGGTCGCAGATCACCAGATCCACTGCCGGATCCAGCCTGATCTCGACATCGATCCCGGTCTGCCCGGTACCCGTCATCGCCAGCGCGGTGGCTTCGGTCACCAGCCGGCGCAGTTTTTCCACCCGCTTTTCGCTCTCGCCGCGGCTGATGAACTCGCGCAGGCGGCGCACGATCTGTCCGGCGCGCAGTGCCTCGGCACTGGCTTCGGCCAGGGCCTCGCGCACCATGGCGATGTCTTCGGACGGCGGCGTGCCGGCCTCGCCCAGCAGGGTGCGCGCGCCCTCGGCATAGCTGGCAATGGCAGTCAGCGGCTGGTTGAGCTCGTGGGCCAGCGCGCTGGCCAGGCTGCCCATGGCGGAGACCCGGCTGATGTGGGACAGTTCGGACTGGAGATCGTTCAGCCGTCGTTCGGCGCGCTCGATCTCGGTGAGGTCGCGGATGAAGCCGGTGAACAGACGGCCACGTTCGGACCGAGCCTCGCCCACCGCCAGTTCGATCGGGAAGCTGCTGCCGTCACGCCGCCGCGCCCTCGTCACGCGGCCGATGCCGATCACGTGGGCTTCGCCCGTCTCCATATAGTGACGCATATAGTCATCATGCCGGTCGCGATCGGGATTGGGCATCAGCATCCGGACATTGTGGCCGATCACCTCCTCGGTGGCATAGCCAAACATGCGGGCTGCAGCGTCGCTGAACAGCAGGATGCTCCCCGCCTCGTCGATCACGATCAGGGCATCGGGCACGGTGGCGAGGATGGTGCGCTGCAGGGCGTCCCCGCTGTCGGGCAGCAGGGCCGGTAGTGCACTCTCGTCACGGCGGAACGGACACATGGCAGCCGTGATAGTGCCGGAACCGCAACCGATTTCAATGCTGCAATGCGATAAGTCAGTGCGCCATCAGCAGCGGCACGCCGGCCGTGGCGATCAGCTCGCGCGTCACCCCGCCCAGCACCGTCTCGCGCAGGCGGCTGTGGCCATAGGCGCCCATCACCATGTAGGTGACGCCAAGTTCGGCCGCCGCGTGGAGCAGCGCCACCGAAATGCGCCGGCCTTTCGCCGGCCAGTCGTGCACATCAGCCACGATGCCATGGCGGGAGAGCCACAACGCCGCCTCGCTGGCCGGTGCGCCGATCGCATCATCGCTCACTTCCACCAGGTGGACGCGCTGCGCCCGCCGCAGCAGCGGCAGTACCAGTCGCAGCGCATGAGCGGCCTCTACCGATCCGTTCCAGGCCACCAGCGCCGGGCCATCAAGGTCGCAGCTGCGATGGCCCTGCGGCACCATCAACACCGGGCAGCGGGCATAGAGCACGATGTCGCCAACGATCGCCGCCGGCGGCCGGCCCCGGCGCGCCGCACCCGGCTGGCTGAGCACCACCACGTCGGCCAACAACGCCTGCTCGATCAGCGTTTCGACCACGTGGCCATCGAAACAGCGCCAGTCCCACGGCACGCCTTCGCCGGCCAGCCGCCGTTCGATGTCGAGCCGCAGCGCCTTGCCGGAGTCGTGGATCGTGTCGATCAGGGCGGCCATGCCGAACAGCCCGCCATAGGGATCGCCGCCAAAGGCCTCTACCGGGGTGACCTGCAGGCACGACAGGTGGCCCCCGGTCTGCCGGGCCAGATCGCTGGCAACCGCCAGGCGGGCGCCCTGTTCCTCGTCATCGTGAATGTGCAGGAGGATGTTCTTCATGCGCTGCCAACCTACCCGGCCACCTGCCATCTGGTTGGCCCTTATCGCGCCGATGGGCCGGCAAGGCTTTACGCATCTTCCCGGAGCCGCGACTGCCGTTGCGCCGCTGTGGGGGCTTTTGTTGCGCTCCGGCCTCGCGTATCGCCTGCGCCATGATCCTGACCCTGCGCCGCCCCGATGATTGGCATGTTCACCTGCGCGACGGGCCGATGCTCGCCGCCGTGGCCGATGCCACCGCGCGCCAGTTCGCCCGCGCCATCGTGATGCCCAACCTGAAGCCGCCGGTAACAACAGTGGCCGCCGCCGCCGCCTATCGGCAGCGGATCCGCGCTGCCGTGTCGCCGGGCCTGACGTTCGAGCCGCTGATGACCTGTTACCTCGTCGACCATATCGACCCGAACGAGCTGGTCCGCGGGCACGGCGAGGGCGTGTTCACCGCGGCGAAGCTATATCCGGCCCACGCCACCACCAACAGTGCGGCGGGCGTGACCGATGTGCGGCACATCTATCCGGCGCTGGAGGCCATGCAGCGGACGGGCATGCCCCTGCTGATCCACGGCGAGGTGACCGATCACAGCGTCGACGTGTTCGACCGCGAGGCGGTGTTCATCGACCGCGTGCTGAAGGGCGTCGTTGCCGATTTCCCGGCGCTGAAGATCGTGTTCGAGCATATCACCACCAAGGACGCGGTGGATTTCGTGCGTGACGCCGGCCCGAACATCGCCGCCACCATCACCCCGCACCACCTGGCCATCAACCGCAACGCCATGTTCGAAGGCGGCATCCGACCGCATTTCTATTGCCTGCCCGTGGCCAAGCGGGAGCTGCACCGCCAGGCGCTGCGCAAGGCCGCCACCAGCGGCAATCCGAAATTCTTCCTCGGCACCGACAGCGCCCCCCATGCCATCGAGACCAAGGAAAGCGATTGCGGCTGCGCCGGCATCTATTGCGCGCCCTTTGCCATCGAATCCTATGCGCGGGTGTTCGAGGAGGAAGGCGCGCTGGAGCGCCTGGAGGGCTTTGCCAGCGAGCATGGTCCGCGCTTCTATGGCCTGCCGCTGAACGAGGACAGGATCACGCTGGAGCGGGTGCCCACGCCGGTTCCCGCCCGCCTGCCCGCCGCTGGCACCGAGATCGTGCCCTTCCATGCCGGCGAGATGCTGGACTGGCGCTTCGTTGCCTGAAAACCCTGTTCTGCACCCCTATCACGGCCAGTGTGCGGCGCTGGCGACGCAGCATGGCAAGGACCGCGCGCTCGCCCCGCCGCTGCGGCGCCGCCTCGGCCTCATCGTCGAAGCGGTGGCCATTGATACCGACGCCTTCGGCACCTTCACCGGCACCACCCCGCGCGCCGGCACCGCGGCCGAGGCGGCGCTGGCCAAGGCGCGCGCCGGGATGGCCGCCTCCGGCCTGG
>NZ_WMHO01000062.1 GCF_010994245.1 Sandarakinorhabdus rubra | reverse complement strand
CGCCCGCGCCGGCTCGCCAAAGGCGCCACGCCACGGCCAGCAGGGCGGCGGCGACCACGAAGGCCAGGCTGCGGTGGACGAACTGCACGGTCACCGGATCGGCCACCAGGTCGCGCGCGGTTGCCAGGATCCCCTCGGGCACCAGCGCGCCGAACATCAACGGCCAGGTGTCGCTGGCATGGCCGGCGCGCAAGCCGGCAGTGAAGGCGCCCCAGACGATCTGCACGGCGAGCAGCAGCGTTACCGGCCACACCCAGAGGCGCGGCCGGTCGGTGCGTGTGGCGTCCCCGTCCAGCAGGTCGAGCGCGGTCCACAGGCAGCCGGCCATGATGATCAGCGCGTTCGACAAGTGCACGGCCAGCCGTTCGGGCGCCACTTCGGTGCGATCGACAAGGCCGGAGGCGACCATCCACCAGCCAATCGCGCCCTGCAGGCCACCCAGCGCGAACAGGGCGACGAGGCGCAGACGATAGCCGGCGGGGATCTGCCCCTTCAGCCAGAACCACGCCAAGGGCAGCGCGAAGGCCAGCCCCACCAGCCGGCCGAGCAGCCGGTGCACATATTCCCAGAAGAAGATGCCCTTGAACGCCGCCAGGCTCATGCCCTGGTTCATCAGCTGGTACTGGCTCGACTGCTGGTAGAGGGCAAACTGGCGCTGCCATTCCGCCTCGGTCAGCGGCGGCAGCGTGCCCGACACGACATCCCAGCGCGTGATCGATAGGCCGCTTTCGGTGAGCCGCGTGATGCCGCCTACCACCACCATCGTGAACACCAGCGCCGCGATGCCGATCAGCCACAGCGCCACGGCGCGCGGCTGTGCGGAGGAGCGGGGCGATGAGACGCCCTGGGCGGCGGCAAGCGTGGCCATGCCCCCTCCCTAATCGCAAAGCCCCGCCCGTCCAAGCCGGTGCGACGGCGCGGGCTTCACTCCTTCTCGGCCGGGTCCTGGTAGCGGAAGGGATCGGTGGCCTTCGGCTTCGTCGGCAGCGGCCGCGCCGGCAGCGGCTTGTCGGCGTTGGCGGCTTCCCACAGCAGTGAGGCGAGGATCACCGAGGCCTGGCGCAGGTCTTCCGGGCGCAGGTGGTCGAAGGTGTCGACGCTGCTGTGGTGGACCGTGCTGTCATAATCCAGCGGGTCCTGGATGAACTGGAAGGCCGGCAGGCCGATCGCCGACATGAACTCGTGATCGGTGCCGCCGGTGGGGCTGGCCACCACCGCATTGACGCCCATGCTGGCAAAGGGCGACAGCCATTCGCGCAGGGTGGGCACGGCTGCGAAATTGCCCTCGGCATGGAT
This sequence comes from Sandarakinorhabdus rubra, assembly GCF_010994245.1. Taxonomy (GTDB): domain Bacteria; phylum Pseudomonadota; class Alphaproteobacteria; order Sphingomonadales; family Sphingomonadaceae; genus Sandarakinorhabdus; species Sandarakinorhabdus rubra. The sequence goes on along the minus strand of NZ_WMHO01000062.1, from coordinate 11,216 downwards.
GCCGCGCACCTTGCCGCCGCCGTTGTCGATGTTGAAATAGGCCGCCAGCAGATTGTAGTCGGCCTTCTTCTCGATCGGGAACTGGTCCAGCTTGAAGTCATAGCTCAGCTTGGCCTTCACCGGATCGGGATTGGCCGGGCGGCTGGCAAAATGCCGCTCGATGTAATTGGCCGAGCCATAGAGACCCTGCTCCTCGCCCGACCACAGGGCAAAGCGGATGGTGCGCTTGGGCTTGACCTTCAGGGCGGCGAGGATCCGCGCCGCTTCCATGACCACGGCCGAGCCGGCGGCATTGTCGGCAGCACCATCGGCGGCCACCCAGCTGTCGAGATGGGCGCCGGCCATCACATAGCCGGCCTTGGGATCACTGCCGGCGATATCGGCCAGCACGTTGTAGCCATTGGGGTCGCTGTCATCGAACTTGACCTGCGACTCGATGGTCAGCACCACCTCGCCGCCCTTGGCGAGCCGGGCGAGCCGGCGATAATCCTCGGCGGTGAGTTCCAGGCCAGGCAGCTTCGGCGTCTCGCGGTGCTGATAGCCCTCGCCATGCAGCAGGCCGTTGTCGCGATAGCTCATGCGCACCCAGCCGAGCGCGCCCTCCTTGGCCAGGAATTCGTCAACCTGCTTGCCGAACTGCAGATATTTCAGCCAGTTATCGCCAGCATCCGGCCGCGTCACAGGCTGCTGATATTCATCGAGCTTGCCAATCGCCTCGCCATCGAAGCGCTTGAAGGCCGGCTTGTCGGCATCTTCCGGCGGCCGCGGGAAGCTGATGGCGACGATCTTGCCCTTCAGCTTGCCCTGCCATTCGGCAAAGTCACGCGGCCGCTTCATCGGCGCCACCACCAGCGGCGCCGTGATGCCGCCGGCCGGAGTTGCCGGGGTCCAGGCGACGGGGAGGGTGCGCATCCTGAGGCTGCGCGGCGATTGCATCACCACGCTGGCGCGCTCGACCGACCAGCCGCGACCGAAGTCAAAGCCTTCGGTGCGCACATTGGTGAGCCCCCAGGCCTTGAACCTGTCTTGAGTCCAGCGTTCGGCGGCGCGCATGCCGGGTGAATTGGTGAGCCGTGGTCCGATGCGATCAGTGAGGTGGGCGGCGGTGTCCACCACCTCGCCATGATTCATGGCTTCATCGGTGATCCGCGCCACCATGGCGAGGTCGGGTGCGGCCAGCGCCGGCATGGCGATGGAGGCAAGCAGCAGGGCAGCAAGGGCGCGCATCTTCAGATATTCCCCGTTGGTCAAACCGGGATTGGTTTAGGAGCCGCCGCGGCAGATGGCAACGCGCAGGCGGCAATGCGGTTCCGGCTTGCCAGCAAAGATGTGACATTGTAACACTCTGCCATGCCCGCGGCGCCGTCTTCCCTGCTCGACCGAGTCGCCCTTGGTCTGTCGGGCCTGTGCCTCTTGCACTGCATGGCTGGCTTCCTGCTGCTCAGCCTGTTCGCGCTCACCGGGGACTGGCTGGATCACCGCGTCCACATCATCGGCCTCGTGGTGGCCATGCCACTCGCGGCGGTGGCACTGTGGCGCGGCTGGCGTCGCCATCACCGCGGCGACATCGGCGTGATGGGCTGTCTTGGCCTTGGCATCATGGCCGTGTCGCTTGTGGTGCAGCACGGTGCCCTTGCCGAGATGCTGGTGTCGATGGTCGGTGTCAGCCTGCTGGCCTTTGCGCACTGGCGCAACTTGAAGGCGTTGAGCGCCGCCTGAGCCACCCCGCCCGCGACCTTGCAGTTGCTTGCAACGCCGGGACAATGGGCCGATATTCCGGCCATGCCGCACACCCAGATCCAGCCCCACCGTCACGACCAGCATCACAAGCGTGCCGACCTGGCCAGCGCTGCCGAGGCCCGCCTCACCGACGCCGGCGAGCAGTGGACGCCCCTGCGGGCTTCGGTGTTCGCAGCGCTGGCAGGTTTTGACCGGCCGGTGTCGGCCTATGAGGTGACCGATGCGGTGTCTTCCGGGGTCGGCCGGCGCATCGCAGCCAACAGCGTCTATCGCATCCTCGATCTGTTCGTGGCCAACAACATCGCCAGCCGGGTGGAAAGCGCCAACGCCTTCATCGCCAATGCCCACCCGGATTGCCCGCACGATTGCATCTTCCTGGTCTGCGACCGCTGCGGCAGCGCTACCCATGTCGATGATGACCGCATCACCGGCGATGTTCGCGCTGCCGCCCGGGCTGCCGGCTTCCAGCCGCTGCGCCCGGTGGTGGAGGTGCGGGGCCTGTGCGCGGCCTGCGCCTGACCGCAAGCTGACCCCTGTGCTTGGGGCATCCGGCCCATTGATCTGCCGGGCGATGGGGTTGATGACAGGCCCCGCCTGAGACGCTAAGGGACTTCCCTTAAGCCTTCCGCGAGGAAGCCTTCAGACCACCGCGATGCAACCCAAGCGAGCGTGCCGACATGATCCTTGAAACCCCGCTGCTCGATTCCGTGTCCCTGCCGGCCGATCTCAGGCAGCTGACCCCGGCGCAACTGCCGCAGCTGGCGGAAGAACTGCGGCAGGAGATGATCCACGCGGTGTCGGTGACCGGCGGGCACCTGGGTGCCGGCTTGGGCGTGGTCGAGCTCACCGTGGCGCTGCACTATGTGTTCAACACGCCTGAGGACAAGCTGATCTGGGACGTTGGCCACCAGGCCTATCCGCACAAGATCATCACTGGCCGGCGCGACCGCATCCGCACCCTGCGCCAGCCCGGCGGCCTCAGCGGCTTCACCAAGCGCAGCGAGAGCGAGTATGATCCGTTCGGCGCCGCGCACAGCAGCACCTCCATTTCCGCCGCGCTGGGCTTTGCCATCGCCAACAAGCTGCAGAACAAGCCGGGCAAGGCGATCGCGGTGATCGGCGATGGCGCCATGTCGGCCGGCATGGCCTATGAGGCGATGAACAACGCGCGCGATGCCGGCAACCGGCTCGTCGTCATCCTCAACGACAACGACATGTCGATCGCGCCGCCGGTGGGCGCCCTGTCCTCCTATCTGTCGCGCCTGTTGTCGGGCCGCAAGTTCCTGGAGCTGCGGGAATATCTGAAGCAGGTGTCGGGCAAGGTGCTGCCGCCGCCGCTGCAGAAGGCGGCCGCGCGCATCGATGAATATGCCCGCGGCCTCGCCCAGGGCGGCGGCACGCTGTTCGAGGAACTGGGCTTCTATTATGTCGGCCCCATCGACGGCCACAATCTCGAGCATCTGCTGCCGGTGCTCGAAAATGTCCGCGACGCCGCCGAAGGCCCGATGCTGATCCATGTCGTGACGCAGAAGGGCAAGGGCTATGCCCCGGCCGAGGCCAGTGCCGACAAATATCATGGCGTCGTGAAGTTCGATGTCGTCTCCGGCACCCAGCACAAGCCGCAGCCCAAGGCGCCGGCCTATCAGAATGTCTTTGGCGACATGCTCATTGAGGAAGCGAAGCGCGATCCCAGCATTGTCGCCATCACCGCGGCCATGCCCACCGGCACCGGGGTGGACCGCTTCAACAAGGCCTTCCCCGAACGCACCTTCGATGTCGGCATCGCCGAACAGCACGCCGTCACCTTCGCGGCCGGCCTCGCGGCCCAGGGCATGCGGCCGTTCTGCGCCATCTATTCGACCTTCCTGCAGCGCGCCTATGACCAGGTGGTGCACGATGTCGCCCTGCAGAACCTGCCGGTGCGCTTTGCCATCGACCGCGCCGGGCTGGTGGGGGCCGACGGCGCCACCCACGCCGGCAGCTTCGACATCACCTATCTCGCCACTCTGCCCAACATGGTGGTGATGGCCGCGTCAGACGAGGCCGAGCTGGCCGACATGGTGCATACGGCCGCCGTCTATGACGATGGCCCGATCGCCCTGCGCTACCCGCGTGGCGAGGGCACCGGCATCGCCATCCCCGAAACCCGCACCCGCCTCGAGATCGGCAAGGGCCGCATCGTGCGGGCTGGCAGCAAGGTCGCCATCCTGTCGCTCGGCACCCGCCTGGCCGAGGCGCTGAAGGCTGCCGACGAGCTGGATGCCAAGGGCCTGTCGACCACGGTTGCCGACATGCGCTTTGCCAAGCCGCTCGATGAAGCGCTGATCCGCAAGCTGGCGGCCACGCATGACGTGCTGCTGACGATCGAGGAAGGCGCCATCGGCGGCTTTGGCGCCCATGTGCTGACCATGGCCAGCGACGAGGGCCTGACCGATGCCGGCCTCAAGATCCGCACCCTGCGCCTGCCGGACGTCTATCAGGACCATGACAACCCGGCCAAGCAATATGCCGATGCCGGCCTGGACGCCCCGGCCATCGTGCGCTGCGTGCTCGATGCGCTGCGCCACAACAGCGTGAACGCGGTAGATGAGGGCGCGTCGGGCGGCACCGCTCGCGCGTAAGGCGCTCCGCCGGCCTGAACTAACGCTCGACCGGCGGGCGCCAAGCCCGTAAACGCCGCCCGGTGAACGCCCCCGTTGCCTCTGCTTCCGCGCGCGCCCCGACACTGGGCGAGATCTTGCTGCTCGGCAGTCTCACCGCGTTTGGCGCCGTCACCATCGATCTCTACCTGCCGGCACTGCCCGCCATCGCCCGCGATTATGGCGTGTCGGCCGCGGCGGTGCAGCTCACCTTGTCCACCTTCTTCGTCGGGATGGCGGTGGGGCAGTTGTTCTTCGGGCCGCTGTCTGACCGGATCGGGCGGCGGCCGGCCATCCTTATCGGCTGCGCCGTCTATGTGGTGGCCAGCCTTGCCTGTGCGTTGGCCCCGTCCATCGAGGCGCTGGTGATCGGCCGCTTCTTCCAGGCACTGGGCTGCTGTGCGGCCATGGTCACCTGCCGGGCGATCGTGCGCGACCGTTATGACCATCGCGATTCGGCGCGCATCTTCTCGCTGCTGATGCTGGTGCTGGCAATTGCGCCGCTGCTGGCCCCCACGCTGGGCGGCTGGATCAGCATCGCCGCCGGCTGGCACGCGGTGTTCATCGCCTTCATCATCGTCGGTGTCGGCGTGGCGCTGGCGGTGGGCTGGCGCCTGGAGGAAAGCCGCTCCGAGGCCACCGCCGCCAAGGCGCGCGACTCCTCGATCCTCGCCGCCTATTGGGACTTGCTGAAGCACCGCCGGCTGATCGGCTATCTGCTGGTCGGCGCCGCCAATGGCACCACGCTGTTTAGCTATATTGCCGCCTCGCCCGATCTGGTGGTGGGCACCTGGGGCTTCTCCGAGAGCCAGTTCGGGCTGGTGTTCGCCGCCATTGCCGTGGGCATCGTGGGCTCCAGCCAGGTCAACCGCGCGCTCCTTCGGCACCGCTCGCCCGATGCCATCCTGGCCATTGCGACGCTGGGCGCGGCGCTGGCCGGGGCGGCGCTGCTGTTTGCCGCCATCGGCGATGCGCCCTTGCCGGTGCTGTTCCCGCTGCTGTTCCTGGCGCTGTCGTCGAACGGGCTGATCGCCGCCAATGCCTCGGCCGGCGCGCTGAACGTCGATCCGCTGCGCGCCGGCGCCATTTCGGGGCTGATGGGCGGCATCAACTTCGGGATGGGCGCGGCCGGCTCGGCCCTGGGCGCGGCGCTGCACGATGGCACGGCGCGGCCGCTATCGGCGATCATCGCGGTGGCGCTGCTGATCGCGGCGGCCGCCTATCACGGCCTGGCGAAAGCACGCTGATGAGCCCGCGCGCGCTGCTGCTGGCGCTGGCCGTGGTGGCCGTGTGGGGCACCAATTTCGCGGTGATCGGCGACACGCTGAAAACCCTGCCACCGCTGCTGTTCGCCACGCTGCGCTTCTCCGTGGTGGTGTTCCCGCTGATCCTGTTCGTGCGCCGGCCCGATGTGTCGTGGCGGCTGCTGGCCAGCTATGGCCTCGCCATCGGCGTCGGGCAGTTCGGGCTGCTGTTCATCGCCATCAACGGCCATATCGCCGCCGGGCTGGCCAGCCTGGTCATCCAGATCCAGGCCGTGTTCACCATTGCGATGGCCATGGCCGCCAGCGGCGAACGCCTGCAACCGCTGCAATGGCCGGCGCTGGCGTTGGCGCTGGCTGGGCTTGGCGTGGTGCTGGCCCACAGCGGCGGCGAGGTCAGCCTCCTGGGCCTGGCGCTGGTGCTTGGCGCGGCCTTTGGCTGGGCGCTGGGCAACATGGCCCAGCGCGCCGCCGGCCGGGTGGACATGCTGGGCTTCATCACCTGGTCGTCGCTGTTCGCGGTGCCGCCGCTGTTTGCGCTGTCGCTGGCGCTGGAAGGCTGGCCGGGAATCGTGGCCGGCATGGCGGCGATGACGCCGGCCACCTGGGCGGCGGTGGCCTGGCAGGCGGTGGGCAACACGCTGTTCGGCTATGGCACGTGGGGCTGGCTGCTGGCACGCTATCCCGCGGCCAGCGTGGCACCCACCGCGCTCCTGGTGCCGGTGTTCGGCATGGCATCGACCGCGTTGTGGCTGGGCGAGCCGTTGCCGGCGTGGAAACTCATCGCCGCCGCGCTCATCATCGGCGGGCTGGGGCTCAACCTCGTCGCAACGCGCCAGCCGGCGCGGGCGTGATCGATCCTCAGTCGGGCAAGCGGAAGCTGTAGGGCTCGGTCTTGCTGGCTGCGGTCCGCCACGCGGGCCGTGCCTGCACCCGCCGCGCATAGGCGGCGATGTTGGGGAAATGCGCACCCAGCCCCTGCAGGGTGGCGATCTCGGCGATGAAGCTCATCATGATGTCGGCGCCGGTCAGCCGGTTTTCGATCAACCAGTCATTCTCGCCGAGCCGCTGGCTGAAATAGGCGACATGGGCGCCGATCTGTTCCTGGATGCGCGGTGCCAGCGGGGCGGCGGCCTCGCCCAGCCGGGCAGTGTAGAGCGCCAGGAGGAAGGGCGTCATCGCCGAGCCTTCGGCGAAATGCAGCCACATCAGATAATCCTCGTGCGCGGCAGTGCCCTGCTGCGGGATCAGCCGGCCGTGGCCGTGGTGGCGCAGGATCCAGTCGGTGATGGCGCCGCTTTCGAACACGATGGTGCCGGCATCCTCGATCACGGGCGACTTGCCGAGCGGATGGATGGCCTTCAGCTCCGGCGGCGCCAGGTTGGTGGTGGCATCGCGGGTGTAATGCTTGATCTCATAGGGCGTGCCCAGTTCCTCCAGCAGCCACAGGATGCGCTGCGAACGGCTGTTGTTGAGATGGTGGACGATGATCATGGCCTTGGCTCTCCCGATTCGATAAAGCGCAGCATGGCCGTTTCCATCCCCGAAGACGAACTGGAAGAAACGTTCATTCGTGCCGGCGGCCCGGGCGGGCAGAATGTCAACAAGGTCTCCTCCGCGGTACAGCTGCGCTTCGATGCCGCCGCCTCGCCCAGCCTGCCCGAAGATGTGAAGCAGCGGCTGCTCCGCCTGGCCGGCCGCAAGGCCACCGGCGACGGCGTCATCGTCATCACCGCCAACCGTTTTCGTGATCAGGCCCGCAACCGCGAGGATGCCCGCGCCCGGCTGGCCGAGATGGTGGCGAAGGCGTGCGTCCGTCCACTGGTGCGGCGGCCGACGCGGCCCACGCTGGGCGCCAAGCAGCGCCGGCTGGCCGGCAAGGCGGTCCGTGCCGGCATCAAGGCGGGCCGTGGCCGGGTCACCAGTGACGAGTGATCGATTGCAATCAGGCGGGCTTCAAATTCTGGCCCGCGCGCACTACCTTCCGTCCACGACAGTGATCGAAAGGATTTTACCATGGCTGACGAAAACGCCCTGACCACCACCACTGATGCCGCCGCCGATGCTGCCGCCGAAGCGGCCGGCAAGCTCGACAAGATCAAGGCCGATCTGAAGGTCCAGGCCGACAAGGCGATCGGCAAGGCCAAGGACGCGGCGACCGCCGCCTATGACAAGGCCGCTGCCAAGGCCCGCGAACTTGCCGACGCCGCGCCGGAAAAGGCCCGCGAAGTCAAGGAACGCGCCCAGAAGGTGACCGAGGAAGGCACCGCAAGGGTGCGCACCACCGTGCAGGAACAGCCGCTGGCAGCGCTGGGCGCCGGCATCGCGCTGGGCTTTGTCGTTGGCTGGCTGCTGAGCGGCCGGCGCAAGGACTGATAGCAAGCGGGCAGGCCGATAACGGCGTTATCGGCCGACTCCGCGGGCAGCAGCCAGCGGGTGAGGCAGGTTCCCATCGAAATGCCATTTCGCGGGGCCCGTTCGCGGCGGCCTCAGGCGCCCCCTGCAGCCCGTCTGACGTCAGGCCGGAGCTTTGCTTCGGTCGCCTCTCGCCTCAGTGATGTCCGTCCGGCTCTTGCATGAGTTCCACAAGAACGCCCCCCGTATCACGCGGGTGGACGAAGATCACCGGCACGCCATGGGCACCCAGGCGCGGCTCGCCGGTGCCCAGCACGGTGGCGCCGCGAGCGCGCATCGCATCGCGTGCCGCGATGATGTCGGCCACTTCAAAACATACATGATGCTGCCCGCCATTGGGGTTCTTCTTCAGGAAGCCGTGGATGGGCGAATCCGCGCCCAGCGGCTCGATCAGTTCAAGCTGGCTGTTGGCGACATCGATGAACGCGACCCGTACGCCCTGCGCCGGCAGGTCGAACGCCGGGGTGGAGACGGTGGCGCCGAACAGCCGGCCGTACATGGCTACCTGGTCGTCGATGGACGGGCAGGCGATGCCGACATGGTTCAGCCGGCCCAGAAGCAGGGGGGGAAGCGCTGACATAGGGGGTCCTCCATTTCGCCGCTCCCCCTTGCACGGGCGGGCAAAGCCGGCAAGCTGACAGGATGATCTACATCGTCCTCAACGCCGTGCCGATCGGGCTGGCCACCCTTCTCGGCCTACTGCTGGCGCAGTTTCTCGACCGGCCGAAACGCCTGAGTGGCTGGCTGGTGGCGCTGGTCAGCGCGGCGTGGCTCAACGCCATCCTTGCCGGTGCGCTGATCCTGGCGCCGCCCAAGGCGCCGATCTGGGTGATGACCATCGGTTCGGCGGTGGTGATCTGGGCTGGGTTCGTGGTGCCGGCGCTGGCCACCTCATTGAGCCTTGCCGGGCAGCGCTGGGGGCGGATCGCGCGCGCCTGCCTGTGGTGGTTGCTGCTGATGATCGTGTCCGCTGCCGTGATGCGTCTGGTGGGGCTGACGCCGCCCTGATCTACTCGGGCATGTGCACCGGGGGCGCGCGCTTCGCCGGGCGCAGGATCGGTAGAAGCAGCAGCATGGCCAGCGCCATGAACGCCATCGCCCTGAACACGTCGATATAGGCGATCATCAGCGCCTGCCGGCTCACCGCGCCATTGAGCACCGCCACCACGCTGCCGAGCCCTGCGGCGCCCAGCGCGGCGGGGTCTGCCCAGGGCTGGCTGAACGGCGTGATGCCGCTGCCCAGATCGGCGTGGCTCACCTGCGCCTGGCGTTCGAGCAGCGCCACCGCCACGCTGATCCCGATCGAGCCGCCGATGTTCCTCAAGAGCATGAAGATCGCCGAGGCATCCGTGCGCAGCGCCATCGGCAGTGAAGCAAAGGCGATGGTGTTCAGCGGCACGAACACCAGCCCCAGCCCGGCGCCCTGCACGAAGCCGGTGGCGATGAACGGCCAGGCGCCCTGTTCGGGGGAGAACAGGCTCATCCCCCACAGGCCGGCGCCGGTGAGGGTGAAGCCGGCGGCCAGCAGCGCGCGCGGATCGGTGCCGCGGCCCAGCAATTGCCCGGCCGACATCATGCTGATCATCATGCCGATGCCGCGCGGCATCATCAGTTCGCCCGAGGTCACCACCGGATAGCCGAACAGCGTCTGCACCATGGTCGGCAACAGGGCGGTGGTGGCTACCAGCAGGAAGCCCACCAGCGTGATGAACAGCATGCCGGTCATGGCGTTGCGGTCGGTGAGCATCTGGCGATCGATGATGGCGCCCGGCGTGCGCAGCGCATGGACGCCAAACGCCCACAAGGCCGACAGCGCGAGGGCCAGTTCCACCCGCACCTCCCAGCTGTCGAACCAGTCGAGCTGCTGGCCACGGTCCAGCGCCAGCTGCAACGTCGCCATGCCCAGCGCGAGGAGGGCAAAGCCGATATGATCGAAGCGCCGGGGCTGCAGTCGCGGTTCCGGCAGCACGCCGGCCGCCAGGGAAAAGCAGATCAGGCCCACCGGCAGGTTGATCAGGAATACCCAGCGCCAGTCGAAGCTGTCGGTCAGCCAGCCGCCCACCACCGGGCCCAGGATCGGGCCGACCATCACGCCCACGCCCCACCAGGCCATGGCAGGCCCGTGCTTCTCCTGAGGCCACACATCCAGCACATAGGCCTGGCCCAGCGGCGCCAGAAAGGCCCCGGCGGCCCCCTGCAGCATGCGCCACAGCACCATTTCGGCAAGGCTGCCGGCCAGCCCGCACAGCACCGAGGTGGCGGTGAAGGCCGCCACCGACCACAGGAACAGGGTGCGCCGGCCAAAGCGCGCCGACAGCCAGCCGGTCAAGGGCGTGGCGACGGCGGTGGCGACGATATAGCTGGTCAGCACCCAGGTGACATTGTCGGCCGCGGCATTCAGGCTGGGCTGCATGTGGGGCAGCGCCACGTTGGCGATGGTGCTGTCGAGGATGGTCATGAAGCTGCCCAGCATCACCACCGCCGTGATCACCACGGGCGACGCCTGACTGGCAGCTGCAGGCGTTGCGGCTGGCGGCGCCGCGCTGCTCACTTGGTGATCACCGTCACGTCTGCCGACAGGCCGGCGATCATCGGCAGCGTGTCGGGCACGCGCTCAAGCCGGATGCGCACCGGCACGCGTTGCACCACCTTCACCCAGTTGCCGGTGGCATTCTGCGCCGGCAGCACGGAAAATTCGGCGCCAGTGCCCACCCCGATGCTCTCCACCCGGCCGGTCAGTGGCCGGTCGGGAAAGGCGTCCAGCCGCACCTCGGCCTTCTGGCCCACCGCCATGTCGGCGAGGTCGGTCTCTTTGAAATTGGCTTCGACATAGGCACTGCCGGTGACCATCAGGCTCATCGTGGCGACGCCCTGGATCATGGCCTGGCCGCGCTGGAGCCGCGTGGTTTGCGTCACGATGCCATTGGCCGGCGCGCGGATATCGCTGCGCGCCAGGTCGAGCGCGGCGCGATCGCGCAGCGCCTTCATCTCGCGCACCAGCGGATGGTTTTCCACGTCGATGGCGCTGCCGGCGGCAGCCCGCGCGCGGGCGTCATCGGCCAGCGCGCGGCTGAGTTCGGCGCGGGCGTTGGCGGCTTCATACTCGGCCTGCTGCAGCCGGGCGCGGGTGGCAAAGCCGCGCGCCAGCAGCTGCTGCTGG
>NZ_WMHO01000061.1 GCF_010994245.1 Sandarakinorhabdus rubra | reverse complement strand
GCCTGTGGCGCTGGGGCAGGTGCTGGAGCCGGGGAAGCCACCGGCGCTGCAACCGGCGCGGCAACCGGCGCTGCCTTTGGCGCGGGTGCAGGCGCCGCGTCCTCCCCGTCGCCGGCGAGGCGCAGGATCACTGCGCCCACCGCCACATTCTCCGTGCCTTCGGCCACCAACAGCTCGGTCACCGTGCCTTCGTCCACGGCCTCCACTTCCATTGTGGCCTTGTCGGTCTCGATCTCGGCGATGATGTCGCCGGATTTGACCGTGTCGCCCGGCTTCACATGCCATTTCGCCAGCGTGCCCACCTCCATGGTGGGAGACAGCGCCGGCATGGTCACATCGATGGGCTTTGGGATGGCCATCTCAATTGTCCACAAACAACTGGTCGACGAGCGCGCGCTGCTCATCGTCGTCCGGGTTGTCGATCAGGTCGGCCATGTCGAGGAAATAGGCGGCGGCCCCGGCCAGCGCCGAAGAAAAGCGCACCTCGGCCCCCTGGTCCGACTTCATCCCCCAGGCCACCACCAGCGCGCGCTTGCCGATGGCGTTGATCTTCTTGACCAGCGGCACGAAATCGCCGTCGCCGGCCACCAGCGCCACCACGTCGCAACGGTCACTCACCGCAAGATCGAACGCCTCCAGCGCCAGCCAAACATCGATGCCCTGTTCCTTGGGCGGCTCGCTGTTGGTGTCGATGCGGGTGAAGTGCGGCGTGATGTTGCTGGCCGCCAATATCTGGTCGAACACCCGGTCGTTGCGCAGGCTTTCTTCCACGAAGTTCGCGCTGCGGGCCCGGTCTTCCAGGTCGCGCACCGTGTAGCGGCCGCGGAAATAATGCGCCTCCACCACCCGGGCGCGGGTGCGCGGCACATCCTCCATGTCGGCACAGGCAATGCGGATGAAGTCCATCATGCCCGACAGCGACAGGCGCCGCGCCACCGCATGCTCGAACTTGTAGAAGTTGGAGACGCGGTTGAAATAGCTGCCGTCGATCATCACGGCGATACGGGTCTGCATCAGGCTCACCGGTAACACACGGCGCGGGCGGCGCTCACCACGTCCTCGGCCTTCACCAGCGCCGCCTTTTCGAGGTTGGCGGCATAGGGCAGCGGCACATCGGCGTTGGTGACACGCAGCACCGGCGCATCGAGATCGTCGAAGCCATCTTCCATGCAGATCGCCATGATTTCGGACGCGATGGAGCAGGTTGGCCAGCCCTCCTCCACCACTACCAGGCGGTTGGTTTTCTTGAGCGACGCCAGCACGCTGGCCCGGTCGAGAGGGCGCAGGGTGCGCAAGTCGATCACCTCGGCCGAAATGCCGTCTGCCGCCAGCGTGTCGGCCGCCGCCAGCGCCACGCCGACGCCGATCGAATAGCTCACCAGCGTCACGTCGCTGCCGGCGCGCACCACCCGCGCCTTGCCGATGGGCACGACATGCTCGCCGTCGGGCACATCGAAGCTCTGGCCATAGAGCAGCTCGTTCTCGAGGAACACCACCGGATCGGGGCTGCGGATAGCGGCCTTCAGCAGGCCCTTGGCGTCATCAGCGCTGTAGGGCGCGATCACGATCAGGCCCGGCACGCTGGCATACCAGGGGCCGAAATTCTGGCTGTGCTGGGCGGCAACGCGCGAGGCTGCACCGTTGGGGCCGCGGAACACGATGGGGCAGCGCATCTGGCCGCCCGACATGTAGAGGGTCTTGGCGGCCGAATTGATGATGTGGTCAATCGCCTGCATAGCGAAGTTGAAGGTCATGAACTCCACGATCGGCTTCAGGCCGCCCATCGCCGCCCCGGTGCCCAACCCGGCAAAGCCATATTCGGTGATTGGCGTGTCGATCACTCGGGCCGGACCAAACTCCTCCAGCAGGCCCTGCGTCACCTTGTAGGCGCCCTGATATTCGGCCACTTCCTCGCCCATCACGAACACCGTGCCATCGGCACGCATCTCCTCGGCCATGGCATCGCGCAGCGCCTCGCGCACCGTCTGACGGCGCGTGGGGCCAGTCGCCGCCTCGGGGGTGGTGACGGGCGCCGCAGCCGGCGCGGGCGCCGGCGCAGCAACCGGGGCTGGTGTGGCAGCGGGCGCTGCAGGTGCCGGCGCCTCCGCCTCGTCCTCGCCGGCAATCGCGATGATCGGCGTGCCCACCTTCACGCCCTCGGCGCCTGCCGCCACCAGAAGTGCGGTCACGGTACCACCGTCATCGGCCTCCAGCTCCATCGTCGCCTTGTCGGTCTCGATCTCGGCGATCACGTCGCCGGGTTTCACCACATCGCCCACGGCCACCAGCCACTTGGCCAGCGTGCCCTCTTCCATGGTGGGCGACATGGCGGGCAGCAGGATCTGCGGCATCAATAAGTTCCCAGCAACACGTCGGTCGTCAGTTCGGCGAGCGCCGGCTCGGGCGCTTCCAGTGCGAAATCGGCGGCTTCGGCCACCACCTCGCGCACCTCGCGGTCGATGGCTTTCAGCGCCGCCTCGTCGGCATGGCCGGCCTCGATGATCTCATGCTTCAGGCCCTCGATCGGATCGCTCTTCTCGCGCATCGCCTGCACTTCCTCGCGGCTGCGATACTTGGCCGGGTCGCTCATCGAATGGCCGCGATAGCGATAGGTCTTCATTTCAAGGAGCAACGGCCCCTTGCCGCCGCGCACCCATTCGATGGCCTGCTTCGCGGCGCCGCGCACCGCCAGCACATCCATGCCATCGACCTGCAGGCCCGGCACCCGGAAGCTCTCGCCGCGCCGATACAATTGGTCCTCGGCACTCGCCCGATTCACCGAGGTGCCCATGGCATACTGGTTGTTCTCGATGATGAAGATCACCGGCAGCGTCCACAGCTCGGCCATGTTGAACGCCTCATAGACCTGACCCTGGTTGGAGGCGCCGTCGCCAAAATAGGTCACCGCGATATGGCCATCGTTGCGATATTTGTGGGCAAAGGCGAGGCCAGCGCCCAGCGGCACCTGCGCCGCCACGATACCATGGCCACCGTAAAAGCCATGCTCGACCGAGAACATGTGCATGGAGCCGCCCTTGCCGCGGCTGATGCCCGCCGCGCGCCCGGTCAGCTCCGCCATCACCGCCTTCGCATCGATGCCGCAGGCCAGCATGTGGCCATGGTCGCGATAGCCGGTGATGATGGAATCGCCCCGGCTGAGTTCGGCCTGCATGCCCACCACCACGGCCTCCTGGCCGATGTACAGGTGACAGAAGCCGCCGATTTGGCCCATGCCATAAAGCTGCCCGGCCCGCTCCTCGAAACGGCGGATCAGCACCATCTGGCGATACATGTCGAGCAGTTGCTCGCGCGAAGCGACGAACCGTTCAGGTTCGTGCGGGCGCGGCCAGTCCCCCTTCTTAGGTGCCGATGCGGCCTTGCTGCCGGGACTCCGAGCCAAGTGCTTCACCTTTCGCTGGCGGGACAACCCGGTATAAAATGTCGCAGACGGAGCCCACAAGCCCCTATCCGGCGCAACAAACCCCGATGGTTACAGCGTCAGGACGGCAGCCTATGGATAGCAGCTTCAGGATTCCGGCGGCAGCGGCACGATCACCTCGTCCGGCTTGACGAGGTCGAGGTTGCGGCGGACCAGTTCGTCGGCCAGGTCGGGATCGACATGGCGCGGATCGAGCAGCACCAGGCGGCGCTGCAGGGCGACCTGCTGTTCGCGGGCATCGCGCACCGCCACTTCCAACTTCGCCCGCTGCGCCGTGTAATCGCGCCACGCCAGATAGCCGGTGGGGCCGGTGGCGGCATGAAAGGCGAAATAGCCGCCCACCGTCATGCACAGCGCCGGCAGCGCCGCGCGCGCCAGCATCTGCTGCAAGGTGAGCCTGACTGCCATGACCGGACATTATGGCAACACTGACCTAACGACAAGGCTGCAAAGGGCAAAGAATCTGCTAACAACAGGGCGATAACAGCCAGATCCTGGGAGGAAACAGCCATGGCCGCCATCAACAATGTCGTCGATCTTTCAAGGGATGGCGATATCGCCGTCGTCACCGTCAATTCGCCGCCGGTCAACGCGCTGTCAGCCGATGTGCGCGATGGCCTGGCCGGCGCCTTTGCGGCGATTGCCGGCGACACGGGCGTGAAGGCCGCCGTGCTGGTCTGCGCCGGGCGCACCTTCATCGCCGGCGCCGACATTTCCGAGTTCGGCAAGCCGCCGCGCGGTGCCGCCCTGCCGGCCGTGCAGGACGCGATGGAATCCTCGCCCGTCCCGGTGATCGCCGCCATCCATGGCACCGCGCTCGGCGGCGGGCTGGAAGTGGCGCTGTGCGCGCATTACCGGGTGAGCGACGCCAAGGCGAAATTCGGCCTGCCGGAGGTGAAGCTGGGCCTGCTGCCCGGCGCCGGCGGCACGCAGCGCCTGCCGCGCATTGTCGGCGCGAAGAAAGCCACGGAAATGGTCACCAGCGGTGCCCAGATGAATGCGGAGGACGCGCTGGCCAGCGGCCTTGTGGACGAGGTGGTGGATGGTGACCTGACCGCCGGCGCCATCGCCTTTGCGCGCCGCGTGGTGGCGGAAAAGCGCCCGCTCAAGAAAGTGCGCGACGATGCCAGCAAGCTGGGCGGCACCGCCAAGAGCCTGGCGCCCTTCTTTGCCGAGTTCCGCAAGGCCAATGCCAAGGCCTTCAAGGGCTTCGACGCACCGGAAGCCAATATCAAGTGCATCGAGGCTGCCGTTGCCCTGCCCTTCGATGAGGGCCTGAAGGTGGAACGCGCCGAGTTCATGAAGCTGATGACCGGGCTGCAATCGGCGGCCCAGCGCCATGTCTTCTTCGCCGAGCGTGCCGCCGCCAAGATCGACGGCCTGCCGGCCGACGTGCAGCCGCTTCCCGTGAAGAAGGTCGGCGTGATCGGCGCCGGCACCATGGGTGGCGGCATCTCGATGAATTTTCTGAGTGTCGGCATCCCTGTCACCATCGTCGAGATGAAGCAGGAGGCGCTGGATCGCGGCGTTTCCATCATCCGCAAGAATTATGAGAACAGCGCCAAGAAAGGCCGCTTCAGCATGGACGAGGTGGAGGCGCGCATGGGCCGCCTCACGCCAACTCTGAACATGGATGATCTCGCCGATTGTGACCTGATCATCGAGGCCGTGTTCGAGAACATGGCGATCAAGAAGGATATTTTCGGCAAGCTCGACAAGATCGCCAAGCCCGGCGCCATCCTCGCCAGCAACACCAGCTATCTGGATGTGGACGAGATCGCTTCGGCCACCTCGCGGCCGGAGTATGTGCTGGGCATGCACTATTTCTCGCCGGCCAACGTCATGCGCCTGCTGGAAGTGGTGCGCGGCGCCAAGACCGATCCCCAGGTGCTGGCCACGGCCATGGCGGTGGGCAAGCAGACCGGCAAGATCGCCGTGGTCGCCGGCGTGTGCCACGGTTTCATCGGCAACCGCATGCTGGCCCGCCGCCAGCAGCAGGCCAACGCCCTGTTGCTTGAAGGCGCCGCGCCGGCCGACATCGACCGCGTGCTCACCGATTTCGGCTTCCCGATGGGACCGTTCCAGATGAGCGACCTGGCCGGCCTCGACATCGGCTGGAATGCCGAGACCTCGAAGGGCGAAACCGTACGCGACCGGCTGTGCGAAGCGGGCTTGCGCGGCCAGAAGAACGGCAAGGGCTTCTACGTCTACGACGAGAACCGCAACCGCACGCCCAACCCGGAGGCGCTGGCCATAATCGATGCCTATGCCGCCGAAAAGGGCATCAACCGCCGCACCATCGATGACCAGGAGATCCTGGAACGCTGCCTGTTCCCGATGGTCAACGAAGGCGCCCGCATCCTCGCCGAGGGCAAGGCCCAGCGCGCCAGCGACATCGATATCGTGTGGATCAACGGCTATGGCTGGCCGGTCTATCGCGGCGGCCCGATGTTCTGGGCCGAGAAGGACGTGGGCCGCGAGCGCATCATCGAGGTGCTCGAGAAGATGGGTGAAGAAGTGTCGCCGGTCCTGAAGAACGGCTGGAAGGCGTAATCGGCGATGCGGGCACTGCCCGGCAGTGCCCGCCGACTCCGCCATCCCCGGCCAGCAAGCCGCCGGCGCCGCCTTGCCGCGCCAGAGGCCCGTTGGTGTCACGATCCAGGGAACCGACCAATGAAGCTCCTCCTGCCCCTCCTCGCGCTGCTGGCCGCGCCGGCGCTGGCCGAAACTGCGGCGCCTGATTACCGCAAGCCAGAGAGCTGGCTGTGTCGCCCGGCTGCCGGCAAGGGCGCCGCCCCTGACCCGTGCAGCGGCGATGCCAGCGCCAGCCGCGTGCCGGCGGATGCGAAGGTGAGCCTTGATCTGCTGCCAGCCGCCGAGAAGCCGGCGATCGACTGTTTCTACGTCTATCCCACCGTCTCCACCGATCCGACGCCGAACAGCGACATGGTCGCCGATCCGGCCGAGCGGTTGGTGGCCCTGGCGCAGGCCGCGCCCTTCCGCCAGGCCTGCCGGCTGTTCGCGCCGCTGTATCGGCAGGTGACGCTGGCGACCTTGCGCGATCGCATGACCGGCAAGCCAGTCACCGCCGATCCGACCCTTGGTTATCGCGACGTCTCGGCCGCCTTTGCCGACTATCTGAAGCATGACAACAAGGGACGCGGCTTCATCCTGATCGGCCACAGCCAGGGCAGCGGCGTGCTGAAGGCGCTGATCCAGAACGAGATCGAGGGCAAGCCGATCGCCCGCCAGCTGGTTGCCGCCTATCTGGGCGGCCACAACCTGCTGGTGCCGGAGGGCAAGTTGGTGGGCGGCGACCTCAAGTCCACGCCGCTGTGCAGCACGGCCACCGAGACCGGCTGCGTGCTGGCCTGGGTCAGCTTCCGTGACACAACGCCGGTGCCGCCCGCCAGCAGGTTTGGCCGACCGCCGGAGGGCAGCGCGGCCGGCATGCAGGTGGCGTGCAGCAATGCCGCGGCGCTGGCCGCCGGCGCACCGGCCGATGCCCGCGCCACGCTGCGGCCGCTCCTGATCAACCGCACCGGCATCGTGGACAACGCCAATGCGGCGCCGAAATGGGCCAAGGGCCGCAACATCTACACGCCCTTCGTCGCCCTGCCCGGCCTGCTCACCGGCCAGTGCATGGCGCGCGAGAATGCCCAGGTCTTCTCGGTGGGCATCAACGCCGATCCGGCCGATCCACGCACGGACACGATCAACGGCGACGTGGTGGCGAACGGCCAGGTGGTGCCGACCTGGGGGCTGCACCTGATCGACATGAACCTGGTGATGGAAGATCTGGTGGCGCTGGCCAAGCTGCAGGGCGAGGTGTGGCTGCGGCGTCGCGGCAAGTAACCGTTCAGCTTGCCCGTGCGTATATGGGCATCATGATCGACCGTCGTTCCCTGTTCGCGGGCATTGCCGCCCTGCCCTTCGCTGCGCCAGCGCTCGCCGCCTCCGGCCGCTATGCCATCAGCTACACGCCCGATGAATGGCGGCGCCGGCTGGGTGCCGACGCCTATGCCGTGCTGCGCGAGGAGGCGACGGAGCGCCCGTTCACCTCGCCGCTGAACAAGGAAAAGCGCGCCGGCACCTTCGCCTGCCGTGGCTGCGACCTGCCGCTCTTCTCGTCAGCGCACAAGTTCGAGAGCGGCACCGGCTGGCCCAGCTTCTGGCGCCCGATCAGCCGCGAGGCGATCGGCACGGAGGTGGACCGCAGCTTCATGATGGTGCGCACCGAAGTGCATTGCAGCCGTTGTGGCGGCCACCAGGGCCATGTGTTCGACGATGGACCAAAGCCGACCGGCCTGCGCTATTGCATCAACGGCCTGTCGCTGAAGTTCATTCCCGCCAAGGCAGCCTGATCCCATGAAAACCAAACTCACCGCCGCTGCGCTGGTTGCGGCCGCCCTCTCCCTGTCGGCGCTGGTGCCGGTGGCCGCTGCCGAGCGCATGGTGCTCGCCCCTGCCCCGGCAATCGACGCGCCGCTAGCCAAGGGCCCGCTCGCCAAGGCGGTGTTTGCCGGCGGTTGCTTCTGGGGCGTGGAAGCGGTGTTCGAGCGGGTGAAGGGCGTGAAATCCGCCGTGTCCGGCTATGCCGGCGGCGCGAAGGCCACCGCCATCTACGAGATTACCGGCACCGGCATGACCGGCCATGCCGAGGCGGTGGAGGTGACTTATGACCCCGCCGTCGTCTCTTACGGCACACTGCTGCGTATCTTCTTCTCGGTCGCCCATGATCCGACCCAGCTCAACCGCCAGGGGCCCGACAGCGGCAGCCAGTATCGCAGCGCCCTGTTCACCCGCGACGCCGAGCAGGAGCGCATTGCGCGGGCCTATGTGGCGCAGCTGGAGAAGGCCGGCACCTGGAAGCCGAAGATCGTGACGACGTTTGAAGGGCCCAAGCCCTTCTATGCCGGCGAGGGTTATCATCAGAATTATCTGCGGGCCCACCCGACGCAGCCTTACATCGTCTACAACGATATCCCAAAGGTGGAGGGGTTCAGGCGGTTGTTCCCGCAGTTGTGGAGCGAGAAGCCGGCGGCGTGAGGCACGGCCGGCGGCGGAGCCGCCGAGTCCGCTCTTTCATTCAGGTGAAGGAAGAAGGAAGGGGGCGTGGCGGAGCCACGCCGTCAGACGAATCAAAAAGGGCGGCCTGAGAGCCGCCCTTTTCGTTCGCTGGCCGATCTTGCCGGAGTCGGCAAATAGCTGCGCTATTTGCTCGCCCGGCTGCGATTAGTGCCCGCCGCCGTTCAGCCCCTTGACGATATTCTCCACCATCTTCTTGGCATCGGCGAGCAGCATCATCGTGTTGTCGGCATAGAAGACCGGGTTGTCCACGCCGGCATAGCCGACGCCGCCCATCGAGCGCTTCACGAACAGCACCGTCTTGGCCTTTTCGACGTCGAGGATCGGCATGCCGTAGATGGGCGAGCTCTTGTCGGTCTTGGCCAGCGGGTTGGTCACGTCGTTGGCGCCGATCACGAAGGCGACATCGCACTGGCCGAACTCGCTGTTGATGTCCTCCAGCTCGAACACCTCATCGTAAGGCACGTTGGCTTCGGCCAGCAGCACGTTCATGTGGCCGGGCATGCGGCCCGCGACCGGGTGGATCGCGTATTTGACGCTGACGCCCTCCTTCTTGAGGAGGTCGCCCATCTCGCGCAGCGCGTGCTGGGCCTGGGAGACGGCCATGCCGTAGCCGGGCACGATGATCACGCTCTCGGCATTCTGCATGATGAAGGCGGCATCGTCAGCCGAACCGGCCTTGTAGCTCTTCTGGATGGCTGCGCCCTTCTCACCCGCCGGGCCAGCATCCGCGCCGAAGCCACCGGCGATGACGCTGATGAAGCTGCGGTTCATGGCGCGACACATGATGTACGATAGGATCGCGCCCGACGAGCCGACCAGCGCGCCGGTGATGATCATCGCCGTGTTCTGCAGCGTGAAGCCCATCGCGGCGGCCGCCCAGCCCGAATAGCTGTTGAGCATCGAGATGACGACCGGCATGTCCGCCCCGCCAATGGGGATGATCAGCGTCACGCCGATGATGAAGGACAGCGCCAGGATGATCCACAGCAGCGGGCCCTGGCCGGCGGCAGCGGTGGCATCGGTGGCGAAGATGCCGGTTAGCACGAGGATGCCGACGAGCACGCCCAGGTTCAGCACGTGGCGGCCCGGCAGCAGGATTGGCGAACCCGACATGCGGCCCGACAGCTTCAGGAAGGCGATGATCGAGCCGGAGAAGGTGATCGCCCCGATGGCCACGCCCAGGCCCATTTCCACACGGGAAACGCCAAGAATGGCGCCAGCGCTGTCGACAATGCCGAACGACGCCGGGTTCAGATAGGCCGCGCAGCCGACCAGCACGGCGGCCATGCCGACAAGGCTGTGGAAGCCGGCAACGAGCTCAGGCATCGCGGTCATCTGGATGCGCTGGGCAATCACCCAGCCAATGCCGCCACCGATGGCGATGGCGCCAATGATCAGCGGCAGACCGGTCGGGTGCAGGGCCAGCGTGGTGCCGACCGCGATCAGCATGCCGATCATGCCGTTGCGGTTGCCGGCCTGCGAGGACTCCGGCGACGACAGGCCACGCAGGGCGAGGATGAAGAGGACGCCCGCGACGAGATAGGCCAGAACGGCCCAGGCGGGGGTGGCGGCGACAGCGTGTTCCATGATGCTCTTGCCCCTGCCTTACTTCGAAGCCGCCGGCTTCTTGTCTTTCTTCTTGTACATGGCGAGCATGCGGCGCGTGACGGCAAAGCCGCCGAAGATGTTGATGCTGGCCAGCACCACGCCCAGCAGGCCCAGCCACTGCGACAGGCCACCACCTTCGGTGATGGCACCGGCCGCCGCGGCAATCAGCGCGCCGACGATGATCACGGAGGAAATGGCGTTGGTCACCGCCATCAGCGGCGTGTGCAGCGCCGGCGTGACCGACCACACGACATAATAGCCGACGAACACCGCCAGCACGAAGATCGACAGGATCGACAGGAAATCCATTGTGCGTCCCCTCAGCCCAGCAGCCGTTCGTTGACGATGGCACCGCCCTCGGTCAGCTTGATGCCCTTCACGATGTCGTCATCCGCTGGCCACACCGCAGCCTTGGCCTCCTTGTCCCAGAAGGCGTTGATCATGTTGTAGAGGTTGCGGCTGTAGAGCGCCGAGGCGTCGGGCGCCATGCGGCTGGCCGGGTTGCTGTGCCCGATGATCTTGACGCCGTGGCGCTCGACGATCTGGCCGGCGACCGCGCCTTCCACGTTGCCGCCCGAATCCACCGCCAGGTCAACGATCACGCTGCCGGGCCGCATGGAGGCCACCTGCGCATCCGTGATCAGGCGCGGCGCCGGCCGGCCGGGGATCAGCGCGGTGGTGATGACGATGTCCTGCTTGGCGATGTGGCTGGAAACCAGCTCGGCCTGCGCGGCCTTGTATTCCTCGCTCATCTCCGTGGCATAGCCGCCGGCGCCCTCGCCCTCGATGCCGGCCACCTTCTCGACGAAGATCGCCTTGGCCCCCAGCGATTCAATCTGTTCCTTGGTGGCCGAGCGCACGTCGGTGGCGGAGACGACCGCACCCAGGCGCCGCGCGGTGGCGATCGCCTGCAGGCCGGCAACGCCGACGCCCATGATGAACACGCGCGCCGCGCTGATGGTGCCGGCTGCCGTCATCATCATCGGGAAGGCACGGCCATATGCCTCGCCAGCGTCGATCACCGCCTTGTAACCGGCCAGGTTGGACTGCGACGACAGCACGTCCATCGACTGGGCGCGCGTGGTGCGTGGCATGAACTCCATGGCATAGGCAATGATGCCGGCCTTGGCATAGGCGTCGATCTTGGCGCGATCGTTGAACGGCGACAGGATGGCGGCCACGATGGTCCCCGGCTTGATGCCGGGCAGGTCGGCCACCTGCGGCCCCTGCACACCCAGCACCATGTCGGCGGCGCCAATCACGTCGGCGCGGGCGGCAACCGTGGCACCGGCCGCGACATAATCGGCATCGCTGATCCGCGCACCGGCGCCGGCGCCCGTTTCGACGGCAACGCTGCCGCCAAGTGCAATCAGCTTCTTCACCGTCTCCGGCGTGGCGGCCACGCGCGCTTCGGTGGCAGCGGTTTCCTTCAGCACCGCGAACTTCATGGCTTCATCCCCCAGGAAATGCGGTGCGGTTCAGACCAGGAACACATAGAGCGCCGCGAGCACCACCACGACGAAGATGGTGCCCCACTTGGCGAAACTGGTGAAACCATCATAGGTCGAGCGATGCTTGTCGTTCGATTGTTCATTGCTGGCCATGACCGGCAAAACCCTCGTCAATTGCGCGTGCGGGCCCCTGTGCCGCACGCCGTGCACGCTGCCTGTAAGCAGCTTGGGCGCGGCTGTGAAGGGGCAAATGCCGCGCAGCCGCTCTCAGCCGATCACAGGGCAAGTGCCGCGTGGCAGGCGCGCCACAGCGCCAGCGCCTGAACGGTTTCGGCGACATCGTGCACCCGGATGATCTGCACGCCGGCCTGCGCCCCGGCCAGCGCGATGGCGAGGCTGCCCGGCAGGCGCTGCTCCACCGGTACCTCGCCTGCCACCCGTGAAATCAGCGACTTGCGGCTGGCACCCAGCAGGATCGGCACGCCCAGGCCATGGAAAAGGCCAAGGCCCTTCAGGATGGCCAGATTGTGCGCCAGCCCCTTGCCAAAGCCGATACCGGGATCGGCGATGATGGCGTCCGGCGCGATACCGGCACCGGTCGCTGCGGCAATCCGCCCCTCCAGCCAGTCGAACACGTCGAGCAGCGCGTCGTCATACTGCGGATCACGCTGCATCGTTTCGGGCGTGCCCTGGTGGTGCATCAGGATCACCGGGCAGCTGCGAGCGGCGACCAGCCCCACCGCCGCCGGATCATGGGTCAACGCACTGACATCGTTGACGATCATCGCCCCGGACTCCAGCGCCGCTGCCATCACCGGCGCCTTCCTCGTGTCGATCGAGACCGGCAGGCCGGCGAGGCCCGGCCACAGCGGTGCCAGCCGCGCCAGCTCGTCGGCCACCGCCAGCTCAGCCGCACCAGGCCGGGTGGATTCGGCGCCGACATCGATGATCGCGGCGCCGGCCCGGTGCATGGCA
>NZ_WMHO01000060.1 GCF_010994245.1 Sandarakinorhabdus rubra | reverse complement strand
CATGCAGGCGGTGTGCATGGCCTGCACCATGGCCGGCTCGCCACGCCCGGCCGCGGCGCGCGAAGGCAGGGGCTGGCTTGGCGCGCTCCTTCAGGCCTCGTCGCGGTAACCGGGCAGCGCCAGCCCGGTGGTGATGGCAATCGCCCTGAGGCCAAAGCCCGCCGCCGCACCGATCAGCGCCGCCGGCCACATCGAAATGCCCAGCAGGGTCAGGCCCACATAGGTCCCCGCCCCCAGCGCCGCCGCCGAAACATAGATTTCGCGCCGCAGCAGGATGGACGGCACGCCGGCCAGCAGATCGCGCACGATGCCGCCGAAGCTGGCGGTGAGCACACCCATCGCCACCGCGACGAGTGGCGGCACGCCGGCATTCAGGGCCTTGGCCGCGCCCAGCACCGAATAGGCGCCCAGCCCGATGGCATCGAACCACAGCAGCGCATCGAGGCGCCAGCGATCCGCCTTCAACAGCCAGACGCCGGCCGCCCCAGCCATGCAGATGCCGAGATAATCAGAACGGCCCACCCAGAACACCGGCACGCCGATCAGCAGATCCCGCAAGGTGCCGCCCCCGATGCCGGTGATGGCGGCAAAGAAAGCGAAGGTCACGATCGTCTGCTTGGACTTGGCCGCGGCCAGCGCGCCGGACACGGCGAACACCGCCACACCCGCCATGTCGAGCCCGGCCAGCAACGGTTCCAGAGGGATGGGCGGCGCAATCGCCATCAACGCCGCCAGAAATGCCGGATGGTGAGCAGCGCTCCGGATAGCACCACACCGAGCGACAGCAAGGTGGCGGCGATGATCAGCGGGTGGTGGGTGTTTTCGCGCTCCTGCCAGTCCATGATGTGCAGGCCCCAGAAGAGGTCATAGAAGCGCCACCACGGCGTGCGGACGGCGCCGATCTCGCCCTGGCTGTTGATGTAGACGCGCACATCATCGGCAAACTCCACGCGCCAGCCTGCCGTCTCCCGCCAGTCACTGGCCGGGCGCTGGGGCGTGATCGCCGTCACCGCCACCGGCCCGTTCATCATGGTGCCGGCGCGGGCAATGGCCTCGGCGTCTCTTGCGCTGATGCTTATCGTCTGGCCGGTGGCCGCATCGATGAGGCGCTTGCCGGCCTTGTCCGTCAGCTTCCACACCGGTTTGCCCAGCAACTGGCCCAACTCCAGCTTTTCAACGCCGGTCAGCGGCGGCAGCTGCGCCGGCATCGCCAGCGTCGCCGGTGCTTCCCTCCGCAACGTAGTGCCGCGCACTTCGTCCAGCGGGCGCACCACCATGACGAGACCGGATGCCACCCACAGGATGATCTGGATGCCCACAATGACGCCGGTCCACAGGTGGAGCCAGCGAACGGTGCGGGTGGCGCGGGGCGAGAGCATGGGTGCGCTGTAGCGATGCGCGGGCGGTGCGTCACCCCACTGCAATCATGGCTTCACCATGTTGCCCGCCACGCCTGCCCGCCCTAGGCTCGGAGAATGCCCCAAAAGCTTGGTGACATCATCGGCACAGGCGCAACGGCCGATGTCCACATCTGGGCGCCCGGACAGGTGCTCAAGCTGTACAAGCCGCGTTTCCCGCAGCTGCTTGCCCTGCACGAGCTCAACATGACCCGCGCCGTGTTCCGTGCCGGTGGTCCCGCGCTGGAGGTGCTGGGGACCACAACGGTCGACGGCCGCTTCGGCCTCATTCTCCCAAGGCTCGACGGCTCAAGCCTGTTGCAACTGGTGCGCGGTGGCGCCGTGACGCCTGATGAGGCTGGCAAGGTGCTGGCAGCACTTGCCCGTGCGCTGCACGAAGCCGCGCCACCATTGGAGGTCCCGACATTGGAGCAGACACTGGCCGGCCTCGCGCGCAGAAGTCCCGAACGGCTACCGGCAGACATCCTCTCCGCACTTGCCGTCCATCTTCGGCAAATGCCTGCCCGCCAGGCCCTTTGCAATGCCGATCTTCATCCCGGCAATGTGATCGTCAGCGCGCAGGGGCCCCGGCTGATCGACTGGCTGGGGACCGTTGCTGCCGTGCCGGCCTTCGATCTTGCCATGAGCCAGCTCATCATGACCGAACTCGTGCCGCACATGGCGGGTGACCTGAAGCGCACGCAGGATCTCAACACCGCCCTGCAACATGAGTATACGGCCAGGGCCGGCGTGACACCGGCGGCATGGAACGATGCGCTGGCCGTCCACCTCCCGGTGGCGCGCGCGTTCGCCTTGTTGACAGGGTCCTTTCCAGTGTTGCGCCCGCAGTTGCTTGCCAACGTGGTGGCCAGTCTGGTTTCAGACCCAGCGGAGCCTCGCTGAGCTGGCGGCCCAATCAGATGGTCCCCCGCGCCATGTACTCGATGCTGAACGGCTTGTTGGTGATGAACAGCGCGACCATGTCGCCATCGGCCGATGCACCATGCTGCATGTCTTCGCCTTCGGGGAACCACACGAAGGTGCCGGGGCCGAACTCGCCGCGGTGCGTTACCAGCCTGCCCTCCAGCACATAGATGCCGTGGCCGCACTTGTGGGTGTGATGCGGATTGGTGAAGCCAGCCGGATAGCGCAGCATCGACACGCTCATGCCGGTGTCGGGCTCGTCGAGCAGCGGCTTGACGAAGAAGGGGCGCCCGATCTGCTCCAGCAGCATCGGCATCCACGCGATATCGGATGGAGTGACCACCTCGATCCGGCCGTTGATCATTGGCGTTGCCTCCGTTTCGTTGGCGCCAAGCATGACCATAATGTTGCCGGATGCAAGGAACGGCCGGCGGCACAGCCGCCGAGTCCGTTTTGTGCGTCGAGGGAAGAAGGTAGAAGGAACAAGGGGTGTGGCGGAGCCACGCCGTCGGACGGCACACGAAAAAGGCGGTTGGAGAGCCGCCTTTCTCGGTCTCCGGCCGAGCTTGCCGGAGTTGGCGCGCGGCACGCGCGCTCGCCCGGCTGCGCTACATATGAATCGGCTTGCCCGTCACCGCCATCGCCGCCTCCTTGAGCGCCTCGCTGTGCGTCGGATGCGCGTGGCAGGTCAGCGCGATGTCCTCTGACGAGGCACCAAACTCCATCGCCTGCGCCGCCTGGGCGATCATCGTGCCGGCCATGCTGCCGATGATGTGAACGCCCAGCACGCGGTCGGTGGTGGCATCGGCCAGCACCTTCACGAACCCATCTGTGTCGCGGTTGGTCTTGGCGCGGCTGTTGGCGGCGAACAGGAACTTGCCGGCCTTGTAGGCGATGCCTGCGGCCTTCAGCTCCTCTTCCGTCTTGCCCACCGTGCCGACCTCGGGGTGAGTGTAGACCACGGCGGGGATGACATCATGGTTCACATAGCCTGCCAGCCCGGCGATGTTGTCGGCACAGGCCAGGCCTTCGTCCTCGGCCTTGTGGGCCAGCATCGGGCCTTCCACCACGTCGCCAATGGCCCAGATGCCGGGCACTTCGGTAGCGAAATGATGGTCGATGGGGATGCGGCCCCTAGAATCCAGCGCAAGCCCCGTGGCGGCAAGGTTCAGCCCGTCAGTGTTGGGGCGCCGGCCGATGGAGAGCAGCACCACGTCCGCCTCAATGGTCTCGGCGGCACCACCGGCGGCCGGTTCGACCGTCACCACCGCACCCTCCCCCTTGCGCGCCACACTGGTCACCTTGGTTGCGACCTTGAGCACCATGCCCTGCTTCTTCAGGATGCGGGCAAAGGCATCGGCCACCTCGATGTCCATCGCCGGCACGATGCGCGGCGCATATTCGACCACGGTCACTTTCGCGCCGAGGCGCCGCCACACGCTGCCCATCTCAAGGCCGATATAACCGCCGCCGATCACCACCAGGTGGCCCGGCACCTGCGGCAGGCTGAGTGCTTCGGTCGAGGTGACGATCACCTCCCCGTCCGGCACCATGCCGGGCAGCAGCGCGACCTCGGAGCCGGTGGCGATCACGAAGTTCTTCGCCGTGATGGTGCGGTCCCCCACCTTCACGCGTTTCGCATCGACGAAGCTGGCTTCGCCCTTCACCCACTCCACCTTGTTCTTCTTGAACAGCATCTCGATGCCGCCGGTGAGTTCCTTCACCGCCTTGTCCTTCTCGCTCAGCAGGGCGGAGAGGTCGAAGGCGACATTGTCTGCCTTGACGCCGAACTTGGCGAGGTGGCCGCCGGCCAGTTCCTCATAGAGGTGGCTGCCGTTCAGCAGCGCCTTCGACGGGATGCAGCCGACGTTGAGGCAGGTGCCCCCAAGGGCGGCGCGCTTCTCGATGCAGGCGACCTTCAGGCCATGCTGCGCGGCGCGGATGGCGGCGACATAGCCGCCCGGTCCGCCACCGATGATGACGACATCATAGTCAGGAGCGGCCATGGCGTGGCCCTTTCTTGTGTTACAGGTCGATCAGCAGGCGCGCCGGGTCTTCGATGGCTTCCTTGACGCGGACGAGGAAGGTCACCGCCTCGCGGCCATCGACCAGGCGATGATCATAGGAGAGTGCCAGATACATCATCGGCCGCACAACGATCTGGCCATCGCGCACCACCGGGCGATCCTCGATCCGGTGCAGGCCGAGCACGCCCGATTGCGGCGGGTTGAGGATGGGGGTGGACAGCAGCGAACCGAACACGCCGCCGTTGGAGATCGTGAAGTTGCCGCCCTGCAGTTCCTCGATCTTCAGCGTGCCCTTGCGGGCACGCTCGCCGAAATCGGCAATCGCCTTCTCGATATCGGCAAAGCTGCGGGCCTGCGCGTCCTTCAGGATCGGCACCACC
Organism: Sandarakinorhabdus rubra; assembly: GCF_010994245.1. Classification (GTDB taxonomy): domain Bacteria; phylum Pseudomonadota; class Alphaproteobacteria; order Sphingomonadales; family Sphingomonadaceae; genus Sandarakinorhabdus; species Sandarakinorhabdus rubra. The sequence goes on along the minus strand of NZ_WMHO01000060.1, from coordinate 7,994 downwards.
AGCCCACCGGGCGAGGACACGGCGATGCCGAGATCGGCATAATCCTTGTAGATGATCTCGTCGCCCTCGATCGCCGCACCCACCGCCGGCACGTCCTTCAGCGCCAGCACCACGGCTTTCGCAAAGAAGGACATGAAGCCGAGGCGCACGCCATGCTTCTTCTCGAACAGGTCCTTGTAGCGGGCGCGGGCCTCGATCACCGCCGACATGTCCACGTCGTTGAACGTGGTGAGCATCGCGGCGCTGTTCTGGGCTTCCTTCAGGCGGCGCGCGATGGTCTGGCGCAGGCGGGTCATCCGCACCCGCTCTTCCTTGCGGGCGAAGGGGAAGGTGTCAAAGCCCCCCTTCTGAGCGAAAGGATAGCTGTCGGGGCCGCCCTGTGGCGCGGCGTTGGCCGGCGCCGCGCTCGGCTTCACCCGCGCCGTGCCGGCTTCGATGGCGGCCAGCACGTCGCCCTTGGTCAGGCGGCCATCCTTGCCGGTACCGCTAATGCTGGCGGGATCGAGATTGTAGCTGTCGATGAGGCCCCGCACCGCCGGGCTGATCGCTTCATAATCGCTGGTGCCGGTGGCGACGACCGGATCAGGCTTCGCCAGTTCCGGCGCGGCCTCTGCCACAGTGACAGCAGGCGCGGCAGGCGGCGCGCTGGCAACCGCTGCTCCGGCCTCGATGCGGGCGATCAGCGCGCCGACCGTCACCGTGTCGCCGGGCTTGAACAGTTGCTCGCCCATCACGCCGGCCACCGGCGCCGGCACTTCCACGGCCACCTTGTCGGTTTCCAGCGCCACGATCGGCTCATCGGCGGCGACCGCGTCGCCGGGCTGTTTCAGCCACTGGCCGACACTGGCCTCCGTGATCGATTCGCCCAGCGCGGGCACGATGACATCAACGCTCATGAGGATGCTCTCTTGCTATTTCTTGAGGCCGCGGCGGATGGCGGCCTTCACCTGTGTCGTGCTGGCGCCCAATGCTTCGGCCACCAGCTTGGCCTGTTCGGCATTGTGGCGCTTCAGCAAGCCGGTGGCGGTGGCGGCCGCCGGCGCGCGCCCAGCATAGAGCGGGCGGCGGCCGATCGCCTCTTCGATCAGCGGCGCCACGAAGGTCCAAGCGCCACCATTCTGCGGCTCTTCCTGGGCCCACACCACGGTTTCGAGATTGGGGAAGCGGGCGGCATATTCGGCCACCACGTCGCTCGGGAATGGATAGAGTTGCTCCACGCGCAGCAGATAGACATCGTCGCGGCTGTCCTTCTCGGCGGCGTCGAGCAGGTCATAATAGACCTTGCCAGTGCACAGCACGAGGCGCTTGACCACCTTGGGATCGCTGGGCTTCAGATCATCGAGGCAGCGGTGGAAGGTCGTGCCGGCACCCATGTCGGCGAGACGCGACACTGCACGCTTGTGGCGCAGCAGCGACTTGGGCGTGAACACCACCAGCGGCTTCCTGAAATCGCGCAACATCTGGCGGCGCAGCAGGTGGAAGAAATTGGCCGGGGTGGTGCAGTTGGCAACCTGGATATTGTCTTCCGCGCACAGCGACAGGAACCGTTCGACCCGCGCCGAGCTGTGCTCGGGCCCCTGCCCTTCATAGCCGTGCGGCAGCAGCATCACGAGGCCGTTGGCCCTGAGCCACTTGATCTCGCCCGAGACGATGAACTGGTCGATGATGGTCTGGGCGCCGTTGACGAAATCGCCGAACTGCGCCTCCCACAGGATCAGCGTCTTGGGGTCGGCGAGCGCATAGCCATATTCAAAGCCCAGCACGCCGAACTCGCTCAAGGGGCTGTCCAGCACCTCGCAGCGCGCGTCCATGGCGTTCAGCGGCACATAGCGGCTGCCATCCTTCTGGTCGGTCCACACCGCGTGGCGCTGGCTGAAGGTGCCGCGCCCGCAATCCTGGCCCGACAGCCTGACACCATAGCCATCCTTGAGCAGCGAACCGAAGGCCAGCGCCTCGCCGGTCGCCCAATCGACATTCTCGCCGCTGGCAAACATCTCGGCCTTGGCATCGAGGACGCGCGCCAGGGTGCGGTGGATATTGAAGCCATCGGGCACCGTGGTCAGCTGCTTGCCGATCTCCCGCAGCTCCGTCATCGACACGCCGGTCATCGCGGCGCGCCGGCTGTTGATCGCCTCCTTGGGCCGGCCCAGGCCCGCCCAGCGCCCACCGAACCAGTCCGCGGCATTGGCCTTGAAGCTGGCGGCGGCCTCGAACTCGTCCTCCAGCATGTTCACGTAAGCGTCGATCATGCCGCGATAATCGGCGTCGCTGATCACGCCCTCGCGGGTCAGCCGTTCGGCATAAAGCTCGCTCACCGGCTTCTTCTTGCCGATCACGGCATACATCAGCGGCTGGGTGAAGCTGGGCTCGTCGCTCTCGTTGTGGCCGAAGCGGCGATAGCACCACATGTCGATCACCACGTCGCGGCCAAACCGCTGGCGGAACTCGGTGGCGACCTTGGTGGCGAAGGTCACAGCCTCCGGGTCATCGCCGTTCACGTGGAAGATCGGCGCCTGCACGATCTTGGCAACGTCCGACGGATAGGGCGAGGAGCGCGCGAACTGCGGACTGGTGGTGAAACCCACCTGGTTGTTGACGACGAAATGGATGGTGCCGCCGGTATTGTAGCCGTTGAGGCCGGAGAAGCCGAAGCATTCAGCCACGATCCCCTGCCCGGCAAAGGCGGCATCGCCGTGCAGCAGGATGGGCAGAACTTGCGTGCGCTTCGTGTCGCCGATCATCGTCTGGATGGCGCGCACCTTGCCCAGCACCACCGGGTTCACCGCTTCCAGGTGCGACGGGTTGGGCACCAGCGACAGGTGCACCTTGTTGCCGTCAAACTCGCGGTCGGTCGAGGTGCCGAGGTGATATTTCACGTCACCCGAACCGCCAACATCATCGGGGTTGGACGAGCCGCCGGCAAATTCGTGGAAGATGGTACGGAACGGCTTCTGCATCACGTTGGCCAGCATGTTGAGCCGGCCTCGGTGCGGCATGCCGAACACGATCTCGGTGACGCCGAGCGCGCCGCCCACCTTGATGATTGATTCCATCGCCGGGATCATCGCCTCGCCGCCATCGAGGCCGAAGCGCTTGGTGCCGACATACTTGCGGCCCAGGAAGCGCTCATATTGTTCGGCTTCCACCAGCTTGTTGAGGATGGCGCGCTTGCCGGGCTGGGTGAAGTGGATCTCCTTGTCCCGGCCCTCGAACTTTTCCTGCAAGAAACGACGTTCCTCGACGTCGTTGATGTGCATATATTCAAGGCCGATGTTGCCGCAGTAGTTGCGCTGCAGGATGCTCACCAGTTCGCGGATGGTCGCCGTGGTCAGCCCCAGTGCGCCGCCGACATGCACCGGCCGGTCGAGATCGGCCTCGGCAAAGCCGTGCCAGCCGGGTGTCAGGTCGGCCGGCAGGTCGCGGGTGGCCAGGCCCAGCGGATCGAGATTGGCGGCCAGGTGCCCGCGCACCCGATAGGTGCGGATCAGCATCATGGCGTTGATCGAATCCTGCGCGGCGCGGGCAATCTGTTCCGGGCTGGCACCGGCTGCAGCGGCATTGGCGGCGGCGCGCCCGGCGGTGCGGCTGACATTCTCGGCAAACATGTCGGCGGCATCGAGGCCGCGGGTCAGATCGTCGCCGGGCAGGATCGGCCAGCTCGGCCGCGCCCAGCTTGGCCCGGGCCGATCTTCCGGGCCGGGCAGCAGGGCTTGGCTATCCATCACTTATGTCCTCAACTGGCATTCCTGCCCTGTTTAACGGCACATGGCGGCCCTGTCATGACAAACTGTCGCATGGCTGGCATGCGACAGCCGGTCAGGTCAGCCCTTCAGCACCTCGACCAGGGTTTCCCCAAGTAGCGACGGCGACGGCGACACTCGGATGCCGGCGGCTTCCATCGCGGCGATCTTGCTCTCGGCATCTCCCTTGCCGCCCGACACGATGGCGCCGGCGTGGCCCATGCGGCGGCCCGGCGGTGCGGTGCGCCCGGCGATGAAGCCCACCATCGGCTTCTTGCGGCCGCGCTTCGCTTCGTCGATCAGGAACTGGGCGGCCTGCTCCTCGGCATCGCCGCCGATCTCGCCGATCATGATGATCGACTGGGTGGCGTCATCGGCAAGGAACATCTCCAGCATGTCGATGAAGTTGGTGCCGTTCACCGGGTCACCGCCGATGCCGACCGCCGTCGTCTGCCCAAGGCCGACATTGGTGGTCTGGTGCACGGCTTCATAGGTGAGCGTGCCGGACCGCGAGACGACGCCGACGCTGCCCTTGCGGAAGATGTTGCCGGGCATGATGCCGATCTTGCATTCGCCCGGAGTCAGCACGCCGGGGCAGTTCGGGCCGATGAGGCGGGTCTTCGAGCCCTGCAGCGCGCGCTTCACGCGCACCATGTCGAGCACCGGGATGCCTTCCGTGATGCAGACCACCAGCGGGATCTCGGCGTCGATGGCTTCGCAGATGGCGTCGGCCGCACCGGGAGGCGGCACATAGACCACCGACGCATCGGCGCCGGTCGCGGCGCGCGCTTCGGCGACGGTGTTGAACACCGGCAGGCCGAGATGCGTGGAACCACCCTTGCCCGGCGCGGTGCCACCAACCAGTTTCGTGCCATAGGCAATGGCCTGTTCGCTGTGGAACGTGCCCTGCTTGCCGGTAAAGCCCTGCGTGATGACGCGGGTGTTTGCGTTGACCAGGATGGACATCAGGCGGCCTTCTTCACTTCGGCGACGATCTTGGCCGCCGCATCCCCGAGATTGTCGGCCGACACGATGGGCAGGCCGCTGTTCGCAAGGATCTCCTTGCCGAGTTCGACGTTGGTGCCTTCCAGGCGGACCACCAGCGGCACGGCCAGGCTTACCTCCTTGGCGGCGGCGATGATGCCTTCCGCGATGATGTCGCAGCGCATGATGCCGCCGAAGATGTTGACGAGAATGCCCTTCACCGCCGGGTCCTGCAGGATCAGCTTGAAGGCTGCCGTCACCTTTTCCTTGGACGCACCGCCGCCGACATCGAGGAAGTTGGCCGGCTCGGCGCCGTTCAACTTGATGATGTCCATGGTAGCCATGGCGAGGCCGGCGCCGTTGACCAGGCAGCCGATGTTGCCATCCAGCTTGATGAAGGCGAGGTCGTACTTCGAAGCTTCCACCTCGGCTGGGTCTTCCTCGGTCAGGTCGCGCAGGGCCACGAGATCGGGGTGGCGATAGAGGGCATTGCTGTCGAAACCGACCTTGGCGTCCAGCACCATCAGCGCGCCGGCGCCGGTGATGGCCAGCGGGTTGATCTCCATCTGGCTGGCATCGGTGCCGATGAAGGCGTCATAGAGTTTCAGGGTGATATTCTCGGCCTGCTTGGCGAGATCGCCCGACAGGCCCAGCGCGGCGGCCACGGCACGGCCATGGTGGGGCATCACGCCAGTCGCCGGATCGATTGTGATGGTGTGGATCTTTTCAGGGCTGTGGTGGGCCACTTCCTCGATGTCCATGCCGCCTTCGGTTGACGCGACGATGGCGATGCGGCCGGTGGCGCGATCGACCAACATGGCGAGGTAGAATTCCTTCTCGATATCAACGCCGTCGGTGACATAGAGGCGATTGACCTGCTTGCCGGCCGGGCCGGTCTGGATGGTGACCAGCGTGTTGCCCAGCATGTCGGTGGCGTGGGCGCGCACCTCGTCGGCGGTCTTCGCCAGCCGCACGCCGCCCTTGGCTTCGGGCGGCAGCTCCTTGAACTTGCCCTTGCCGCGGCCGCCGGCGTGGATCTGCGCCTTCACGACATAGAGCGGACCGGGCAGCTTCGCGGTGGCCGCGACCGCTTCCTCGACGCTCATCGCGGCATGGCCGGCCGGCACCGGAACGCCGAACTTGGCCAGCAGTTCCTTGGCCTGATACTCGTGGATGTTCATGTCCCTGTTCCCCGCTCGTGTCTCACGCCAGCGACGGATCAATGGCCCGGCACGCCGCGAGCAACTCCTTCACCGCATCCACGCTCACCTGGAAATTGGCTTTCGCAGCCTGCGACAATGTGATCTCGACAATGCGCTCCACTCCGCCTGCGCCCAGGATCACCGGCACGCCGACATAGAGATCAGACACGCCATACTGGCCGCTGAGGTTCACCGCGCAGGGTAGCAGGCGCTTCTGGTCATAGAGGTACGCCTCGGCCATCTCGATGGCGCTGGTCGCCGGCGCATAATAGGCGCTCCCGGTCTTCAAGAGGGCCACGATCTCGCCGCCGCCGCTGCGGGTGCGCTGCACAATGGCATCGATGCGCTCCTGCGTGGACCAGCCCATCTTGATGAGATCGGGCACCGGGATGCCGGCGACCGTGGAATATTCGATCACCGGCACCATGGTGTCGCCGTGGCCGCCAAGCACGAAGGCGTTGACGTCGCGCACGCTCACCTTGAACTCGTCGGCGAGGAAATGGCGGAAGCGGGCCGAATCCAGCACGCCGGCCATGCCGACGACCATGTGGTGCGGCAGGCCGGAGAATTCGCGTAGCGCCCACACCATGGCATCCAGCGGGTTGGTGATGCAGATCACGAAGGCGTTCGGCGCGTGGGTGCGAATGCCCTCGCCCACCGCCTTCATCACCTTCAGGTTGATGCCGAGAAGGTCATCGCGGCTCATGCCGGGCTTGCGGGCGACACCGGCCGTCACGATGATCACGTCGGCGCCGGCGATGTCGGCATAGTCGTTCGAGCCCTTTAGGCTGACATCAAAGCCCTCGACGGGGCCGCACTGCGCCAGATCGAGCGCCTTGCCCTGTGGCACGCCTTCCACCACGTCGAACAGCACGATGTCGCCCAGGGCGCGCTGCGCCGCCAGGTGGGCCAGCGTGCCGCCGATGTTGCCAGCGCCGATGAGGGCAATTTTCCTGCGAGCCATGGGAAGCCTCTTTGAGTCGTGCGAAAATGTCGCACCGGTGGATAGAAGCCCGCGGCCCGTTTCGCAACCGCAGCAAAGCCCTGTCCGCGCAAAACTGACAGTGCGTTTCAGTCACCATGCCCGAGGGCGAGATAGGCCGCCGACTGCATCTCCATCAGCCGGCTCACCGTGCGTTCGAATTCGAAGCTGCTGTCACCCGTCACATACAGCCCGGCCGGTTCGGCATCGGCCGCAGCCACCAGCTTCACCTTCTGTTCGTAGAGCGCGTCGATCAGGTGGATGAAGCGGATCGCCTCGTTGCGGCGCTCCGGCCCCAGCACCGGAATGCCGACGATGAAGATCGTGTGATAGTGGCGGGCGATGGCGAGATAATCGGCGGCGCCCAGTGGTTGCCGGCACAGGCGGGCAAAGCTGAACACCGCCACGCCCTTCAGCGACTTGGGCACGTGCAGGCTACGCCCGCCCGGCAGCGTCAGTTCGGCGGTGGGCACATGGGCGCGGTCTTCCACCGGATAGTCGGTCATTCGGAAGAAGGCGGCCGACAGCGCGGCGGTGGCCTCCGGGCCGTTGGGAACATGCCAGGTCTGCGTGCCGGACAGGCGCTGCAGCCGATAATCGGTGGGTCCATCCAGCGTCACCACGTCGAGCCGCTGCTCGATCAGATCGATGAAGGGCAGGAACAGGTGGCGGTTGAGGCCGTCCTTGTAGAGGTCGCGCGGCGGGCGGTTGCTGGTGGTGACAACGGTCACGCCCTTTTCCATCAGCGCGGTGAACAGGCGCGACAGGATGGCGGCATCGGCGATGTCCTTCACCTGCAGCTCGTCAAAGCACAGCAGGCGGGCGCCGGCCGCGATGGCTTCGGCCACGCTGATCAGCGGATCACTGTCGCCAGCCTGGCGGCGGGCATGGATGGCGCCGTGCACGTCGGCCATGAATTCGTGGAAATGCGCCCGGCGCTTGGGCGCCACGGTGGAGGCAGCAAAGAACAGGTCCATCAGCATGGACTTGCCGCGCCCCACCCCACCCCAGATGTAGAGGCCACGGGGCGCTGCGGGCGCCGCCCGCCCCAGCAGTCGGCCCAGCAGGCCGGGCTGCGGCGCCGGG
>NZ_WMHO01000006.1 GCF_010994245.1 Sandarakinorhabdus rubra | reverse complement strand
ACCAGCGCCACATCGGGGTGGGAGCGGCCCACGCGCGCGACCTCGACGGCAAGCGCGCGGGCGATCGCCTGCTCGGCCGCGGCATGGGCGCCCTGGGCGGAGAGCGAATCGGCGCGGCCAACGAGGAGGCGGGCTTCGAGGCTTCCGGGTTGTTCGATCGCAGGGACAAGGGCGAGGCCACGATCGAAGGCAGCGACGGCCCCCGCATAGTCGCTCTGGCGGGCGAGTGCCTCGCCACGCGCGGCTGCCTGGCGGGCGCGGGTTTCGGCCGGAAGGCCGGGGAGACCCTCGGCGACGGCGAGAATTCGGGCGCCTTCCCCGAACAGGCCGAGGCCGGCATAGACTTCCCCCAGCGTGGTCGCCAGCTCGGCCCGGACGGCGGGCTGGTCAGCAAGCTCGGTTTCGATTCGCCGGGCGCCAGTATCGAGGATTTCGCGCGCAGAAATGGTCCGACCCATGGCTTCAGAAGGATCCGACACCTGGAAAAGCGACTTCACGAAATCGACGGTTCGCTCGGCCGTCGCTGTCTTCTCCTGGGCGATGTCCCGTTGGCGGACGGCCTCGGCGCGGGACAAGAGGGCGGCGGCGGCGAGTGCCGTCATGCCGGCAAATCCAATAGCCGACGCAGTGGCGATCAGGGCCATCCGCCGCTGCCGGCGTTGCAGATCGCGTTGCTTCAGATCGCTGAACGGAATGTTGATGAGGCCGGCAATGAGCTTCAGCCGGGCGTCCGTCCAGCCGTCGCCGCCTGGGCGGACGTCGGCCGCCAACGGCTCGCTGCCGCCGTCTTCGAACAGGGCCGGCGGCAGGCATTCGGTTTCCGGGTCACCCGAATTGCTCGCGCCGCTCACGATCAGGCACTGGATCCGTTGGCGGCGGCCGAGCCGGGTGAATTCACGGATCTCGGCGTTGACCCATTTGGAGCGGGCGCCGTTCGGCGAGCAGATGATGATGAGATTGGCCGACTGGGCCAGCGCATGCCTGACCGATTCAGCGAGATCGGACGAGGTCGCGAACTCGTCGCGATCGCGGAAGACCGGCGCGAGCCTTGCTCCGAGCGGCCCCCACGGTGTCTCGCGGCCATGCAAGCGGCCGGGCACGCGCCAAGTTTCCAGCGCTTTCAACAGGCGCTGCGCGGCTGCCTTGTCCCGGTGATTGTAGCTGATGAAAGCCGAGTAGCGCATCGGCCCTGTTAATTCGTCAAGCGGTGGGCGACGGGCGCCGCTGGCGGGCGGCGGCTCCCACAAGGCCAAAGCCAGCAATCATCATGGCCCAGGTTGCGGGCTCGGGAATGGCCGGGGAGCTGCCAATTTCGAACCGGAAGACGCGTTCGCCATTACCGCCGAATTCGCGCCTGTCCGTTCCAAGAACATAGCCAAAGTTGCTTGCGCCTTGCGTCCAGCTCATGGTGAAACGTGTGGCGTTGTTCGGCAGCGCCTCGATCAGCAGGCGGGCGTGCGGTGCCCCAATTCTTTCGGTGGTAAAACCGTTGATACAGCGAAATTCGTCATCGGGGTCGAACTCGGTGCATGTCCAGTCGACGCTGCCGTTGTACCACTCGACCTCGAAGGTATTGGGCCCGCGAATCTGGCCGAGACTTCTCACAAATTGGCCGATAGGCAGGAAATCTTGCAGCTCAAAATTGACAGCGACCACAGGCCGGTCGAAATTATCGAGCGCTACTGGAGTGAAATCATTCACTTCGCCGCCAAAGCTTATGAAGCCGTCATCGTAGACGACGATACTTTCGTAATTGTCTATGATGTTGCCGAACTCTGGGTCAATGAAGCTGGTGACACCGACAGTGAAACCGAGGTTGATCGGCTGGCACAGTGTGGAATCCCTGGTGGAAAAGCTGTATGAGCACCCCCCAATGTCATAAGGAATTGAGTCGTCCACCGTCACGCGCCGCGCATCGGCGCCAGTGGCCAGGCCGGCGGCGACGAACGCGGCGACAACTGTCTTGCTGAATACACGCACCACCATTCCCCCGAAAATTTACAAACACCCAGAATCACTAAGAAAACCTTAGCGTCACGACATCAGCAAGGGAAGCCTGCCATTGGCCAGAATGCAGATTATTCGCGGGGCGTGAAAGACAAAAGGGAACGAAAAGCCAGCAAATTCCGCTCCAGAGATCTGTGCCCGGCCTAGCTACCGGCTCCAGCTTGCGGCCAGGCCGGCCGCGCCTTCCCAGCACGGCCACTGCAGCTTTCGGGCGCACGACCTGTTGCTCTCGCCGGCCGCAATGCGGGCGCCAAGCCGCCGGTCACTTGCATGCATGCAAACATCAGTTTTCGTGCGCAGCGCCGAAACGGGTACTGGTTAAAAACCAACCCTCCTCAGGCTTCGGCTCGAAGTTCACGTTGCACTCTATTGTACGAGCGGCACGCGCTGAAGCCTTATGCCACCTTACACCGGATGCAACGCACCGGCCAATCTCCCAAGGCCAAAATCAGCAAAGGGGGTGTGTGCGCAATAATGTCGGTTTTGCCGAACTGACCACCGGGACCCCGGATATTGTTGTGCTGGATGGGCTCGCGTGCCGGGGGTGACTTCACGGCGAGCTGATCAAGCCCCTTCTCGAGGATTGATTTGATGGACGGGTAACTGCGGGCCTGGATCTCCATTGCCCCCAGCGCAATTGCCTCCAGGCGCGCGGCGCCAAAGCACCGTTCAAGACGAAAGATGCCAATGCAGGACCGATAGGCTTGCCGCGGATGCTTGCGGCTCTCGATGATCTTCTCGACCAACAGCGTCAGCATCGGGCCGATCCGTGCTGCCTCTGATCGGATCTGCGGCCGCCTTGTCGGCATGCCATCCTCCCGGTCAAAAAACTGGAAGAATGAACCCAACGATCAGGTACCCCAATCCCCCGCCAAGGCGGCCGGGATCATCTCGGAACGGTGGCCGGGATGATCTCGGAATCTGTATTACGTGGTCAGGCGGGAATGAGCAGCTTGCGGTATGTGTAGGCCGCGCGCCATTCACCCAGATCGTCGAGCATCGAAATGGCGGCGTCTTCCATGATGCGCGCGGTTCGGCCAAGCGTGAACGGGGCGGTGCACAGGCTGGCCGCACTTCGTTCCAGCCTCGCGGCCGTGCGGCTCGAGCGGCCGGCCGCGCCGGCGAAGTCACCTTGGCCGCGGATCCCGAAGAGGGCACCGCCGACAGTTGGCAACGCCGCCGACAGAAAGGTGAACAACTTGACGTGGCTGACGATCAGGTCGATTCCGGCAGCAAGGCCGACAAGGCTGATCAGGCCGACCGCGATCGTGGCGTGGAACAGCAGCGTGCCGGCCTGGTGCAATCGGTGATCGAGCAGGTGCATGCGCGCTGAATTGGCGCGGTGATAGCTGATCTGGTCCTTGATATCGGCGATCGCTTCAGCCGCCAGCGCAGCCAGCGCCGGCTGGTCTGCGATGGTGGCCGGCGTCAACTGACGCCAGATCGCAGCTGCGTAGAAGTCGGTCCACCGCGCCTCGCGAAGGTGGGCGGCGACATCGGTCATGGGTGTCGCCACGTTCAACCGCTTCAGGCTGCGCATCACCCGAAGCTGCTCGGCGAGATAACGATAATCCAACCAGCGTCTGTGCCATTCGCGGCGGTTGCCAATCATCGTATTGGCAATCAGGCCGACGATCAGCAACAATTCGACAGCAACGATCGCCAGCTTCAGATGAGGCGCAAGGAAGCCCAGCAGCGCGACAAGGACGGCCGCCGCCGCAGCCGCGAAGTTGAACACGCTGCCGCTGCGATAGACTTGCGCGTAAGCGTCTGCCAGCCTGTCGGCCCAGCAATAGGCTTCGTCCAAGGCGTCGCCGGCGTCCATGCTCCTTGCAGGCAGCAGGTCAGTCCGCCGCAGCGGCCGAACGCCGGCGACCGCCAGCATCACCGGATATTCCAGCCGCAGGCACACGCGCGGCAGCCGCTCGGCCGCGAATTCGGCAAGGTAACGGCGCTCGGCCGCTTCGGCGGGCGATAGCAGCAGCGCCTCGACGGTGGCTGTCAGGGTTGCCTGATCCGCCGGCCGACGCGGCACGTTGTGCCGGTGCAAAAGCGCCGAGGGCATGCTGTCGATCCCGGCCCAGAGCAGGGTCGCATCATGCGCTCCGGTAGCAGAGATATGGACTACGGGGACACCCCGGCGGATGGCATGGTCAACAACATCGGCCGTTCCGCCGGGCCCCCTGGCCGTTGCGCCATCCCAGATTGCGATCAGCAGGTCAGATTGCGCCACCGTCGCCTCACCGGCTAGGGCATAGGCCTGCTGAGCCTCCTCGCCATCGCCCGGCAGGTGCCAGCTTGCCTCACATTGATCGAGCAAGGCGACGAAGCGCTCGCGGTCCGGTTCGTCGAAATCCCTGAAAAATCGGTCAGGCGAAAATGGCATCACCGCCGCCAGCGACCAGCCGCTTGCCATGCCGACCTGCGCCACCAGTTGGTCAGCGCCGACGGCGAGTTGCGAAAGGATTGTGAGGTTCGGTTCACCGCCTGCGAACGGGTTATCCAGCGATCCGCCGATTCCGCCGATGGCGGAAGCTAGCGCTCCCAATACTGTTTCGACCTGTGCCGCGAGGGAGCCAATCGCTTCGGACGGGAGGTGGCGATGCCCGGTTACGCCGAGGCGTAGCGACAACGCGGGTCGGCGTGGTCCGGTCCTCCCGGTATCGAAGTGCATGAAGGTCCCTCCCGCCGCCACGATCCGAAGCTTGATAGGCTGCTCTGCAAAGCGCAAGGATTCCTAGTGTTTACTCCAGACATGGGTCATTAACTGCATGTTGAGTCTTTTGTCCAACGCTAGGTTGGAGTTCTCCGCGGTACGGCGCATGTGAAACTGGATAGCCGGCAGTCCCCAACCGAGGCGCTCGAGCATGCCGGGTGAGCAATGTCTGTTGAAGCTCTCGAGGCACGGTTTGGGCGCGAAGAGGTGTTTGGTGACAAGGATGATCGTGGGTTCTACCCGACCAGGCATGGTTGGTGAGCTTTGCCTGTTTGGTTGAGGTTCATTCCCTGAAATCGAACCTGAAATTCCCTGTTATCGCGACACCAATTCCCTGTTCGAAAATCGGCGCATTTCGTAGGAATGGTCTATTTCTCAAGGACATATGCGGGCGGCCTGCCGCAGAAGCCGCTGCGAAAAGCATCAATAACAGGGAAAACAGGGAAATTTGCCACAGAGCCCGGTTCGCAGCAGACTTCCTCCACCGCCACCGAAAAATGAGCGCTGCGAACCCTCGTTCGCTTGGCTGGCGTGTGCCACGCCGGACGGGAGGGGCGAATCCCTCCGACTGCGCCGCACCCTCTCCCACATGGACAGCGAAACAGCTGCCGACGTCAGCAAACGTCGGCAGCTGAAGTCATTGCAACGAACGCGCACTCGGGATGACGTTGGCCGCTTACCAGCTGTTCCAATATTTTTCCGTTTGTTGGCGCACGGCGTCGATGACTGCACGTTGGTGCGGCTGAATGCTCTGGTAGGTCGCCGCGGCCGGAAAGCCGATGTACGGATCTTCGATCACGTTATTGCTGCCGCACAAGGCCTCCATCACCGCGACGCCGCAGAAGGGGACATACCAGGGGTTGTACCCACCTTCATGCGAGAAGACGAGCCGCCCAGTGCAGACCTCGTCGGCAACCGCCATGAGTTGACGACTGATCGAACGGTAATCGTCGGAAAACAGCATCATGCGCCCAAGCGGGTCATAGTAGCTGGAGTCAAATCCGGAAGCGACGAAAATGATTTCCGGCTTGTAGCGCTGCAGCGCGGGAACAATCACCTCCTTGAATGCCGCATCATAGGCGCCCGAGCCGGAACCGGGAGGCATCGGGATATTGATGCAATAGCCTTCGCCTTCGCCTTCCCCAACATGCTCCACCTTGCCGCGATCCGGCGGGAACATATTGTCCTGATGCAGCGAGATGGTGAGCACGGATGGATCACGATAGAAGGCGGTCTCCGTCCCGTTGCCATGATGCACATCATAGTCGACGACGGCGATGCGCTTCATCCCGTGCACCGCCTGGCAATGCTTGGCCGCGATCACGATGTTGCCAAAAATGCAGAAGCCCCGACCCATGTCAGCATCGGCGTGGTGCCCCGGAGGACGGGTCAAGGCATAGGCAGACGTGCAGTCGCCACGCATGACGGCCTCAACCGCACTGATCGTCATGCCGGATGCCATGGCAGCGATTTCGTAGGTGCCGGCGCCGACACGGGCCAGTTCGCCAGCATCACCGCCAAACGGGCTTTTGCTCAGCTCCTTCACGACATTGAGGTATCGCTCGGTGTGAAACCGCATGATCTCGGCATCGGTGGCGGCCCGGGGCTTGATATGATGGAGTTGATCCCACAGCGGTGTCAGCTCCAGCAGGTTTCTGAACCGACGCTTGGTTTCAGGATGCTCTCCAGGCCAGCCCGGCTGGACGGGGAACCCGGCCTCCAGGAAACCTGCCCCTGCACCGACATCATGCCAGTAGGTCAGCTCGTGGTTGACAAAACCCGCGGTCATCTCGTCCTCCCCTTCTGCAGTCTCTGCCCCGCTGTACGTCACGAAAAAGGGTCGCACCGCAGGCGGTGACCACGCCCCCCTGGGTGGTCCGTGTGTGAAGGCTAGTGCTTTGCCGCCGTCCCCGCCAGTGCCGGCTGCAGGGGCGGGAAGCCCGGCCGAGCAAGCCAATTGAAAACCCCGTCTCCATCTATAGCATCAGCACCAATGCGATGGACGAAGGGAACCAGCTTGGCGCAAGGGGTGATCATCACAGGCGTGAAGCGCGTCTGGACGGGTGCAACGCGCCATGGCTAGCCCCGATCCGGTTCGGCCCCTGCTGACGCCACGGCTGGACCTTGTCGAAGCCGATTCAGTCATCGATCTTGAACGGCAGTTGCGGGCCGCCGAACGGCTGCCCGCAGCCGAACTGCAGGCGCGGCAACTGGCGCAGCTGGCCCGGCTGGCGCGCCATTTCGAGCGCCAGTCGCCGGCGTTCCGGCAGCGGCTGCGCTCGGCGCGGCTTTCAGCCAACGCGCTGTCGCGCATGCACGGGTTCAGGTCGCTCGCCCCCATCAGCCGCCGCTGGCTGCAGGATGCCCAGGGCCTGTTCGCCGACTCCCTGCCCGATGGCCACGGCCCCACCCAAACCATGTCGACGTCCGGCTCGACCGGCGAGCCGGTGGTGGTCAGGCGGACGCGTGTCTCCCAACTGCTGTGGACGGCCAATGTGTTGCGCGGGCATCGTTGGCGGCAGACCGATTTCGCGCGGTCGCTGGCCAGCGTGCGCTCGGCCTCGCTGGAGGCGCGCCACCTGCCGAGCTGGGGCCTGCCGGCCGATCTTGTTGCCCGCACCGGGCGCTCCCTGGCCTTGCCTGTGATCTGGGACGCACAGCGACTTCATGCGGCGCTGCGGGAATTCGGGCCCGGCAACTTGGTGACCTATCCCACCACGCTGGCCGCGCTCGTTGATCTGGTGGGGACGCATGGGCCTTTTCTGGCCCCGGATGCGGTCGTGCGCACCGTCGGCGAGACCGTGTCCGACACTCTGCGACAGCGCTGCCTGTCCGTGCTCGGGGTGCGGCTGTGGGACACTTATTCCTCGCAGGAATTCGGCCATATCGCGCATGAGTGCCCGGATCATGATGCTTATCACGTGGCCGGCGAATCCCTGATCGTCGAAGTCCTGCGACCCGATGGCAAACGCTGCGCGCCAGGCGAGATTGGCCAGCTGGTCATCACCGATCTGCACAATTTCGCCACGCCGCTCATCCGCTATGCCATCGGCGACTATGCCGAAGCGGCGGCGCCGTGCCCGTGCGGGCGCGGCACGCTGACACTCAAGCGCATCCTCGGCCGGGAGCGCAACATGCTCGTCAGGCCCGATGGCACCCGCTTCTGGCCCCCGGTCGGCCTGATCGACTATGGCGGGCTGGCCCCTGTCCGCCAGTTTCAATATGTCCAGCACGCACCTGACCGGATGGAGGTGCGGTGTGCCGTGACGCGGCCGGTGACGGCAGCGGAAGAAGCGGCCTTGCGGGCGGAAATCCAGCGCGCGCTCGATTTTCCCTTCGGCGTCAGCTTCACCTGGTTCGATACCGACCTGCCCCGGTCACCTGCGGGCAAGTTCGAGGAGTTCGTGCGCCAATTCTGAGCAGTCCAGCAGTGCTGCCGCACGCGGGAGGCCGTTTCGGGCTCCGCGAGCCAGATCGGGCGCAGCACCTCGGCAAAGTCACCCGGCTTGATGGTCTTGGCCTTCACATCGGCGATCTGTTGCATGTCCGTCGTCCCTCATCTGGCCCCACATCGGGGCGGGGCTTTCACGATACGGGTGGGGACGCCATGAGCAATTATCGTTTCCCGAGAACAACTTGCTGGGAACATCGTCAGGCAATGTGACCTTCAGGACACACCTGGGACGCTATCCGGGCGGCCTTCGACTCCGCCACACATCAGAAGCATGGAGATGACGAGGTTGCCGACCGTTCCGGTTGGCAGCCCCACATCGACAGCGCGAATGGGCGCCGTCAGCCGGCGACGCGCTGCCGGGCCGGGGCCGCCTGAACCATGGTCGTCTGCACGTCATGCTGCAGATTTTCAAACAGATCGCTATGCTTCATGGTGAGGTGAAACCGGCGATCGGCGAGCAAGATGCCCTCAGCGTATTTCTGCTGGTTTGATGAAATCAGTGACGGAATATTCAACACGTCCAGATCAAAATATTCGGCCAATATCTTGAAGCAGGCTCGGCTGCCAACATCCTCATTTAGGAACAGCGCTTCGCCGATGGCCTCACACAGTCGCTGCACATAACCGATCTGGAAGGCCCCGGCCTGCCACTTGCCGAAGAAACTCTTCTTTACATGGGGACCCATGGCCGTCTTCAGCAGCGGCCCCAGCGATTCAGCAATCACGACACTCGGGTCTGTACGCGTACCCATAAGCGACTCCTTACCAGCCCACCTAATAACGGCAGCATGGTTAAGAATCTCACCCATCACCCAGATGATGCTTGTGCGGCGCTGGTCGCGGCGCCCCGCCGTCCGCCAAAGATCAAAAAATTGAGGGGGTTGCTGACGACGCCCGTCAGCAACCCCACATCAACGTGCCAGTACCTAACCGCAGGCTGGCAAGGGAAGCGGCGCCAGCTTACTGCGCCAGCGACCCTTCGCGCGCCAGCTTCTGGCCCTCGTCGGTGGCGAGGAACTTGGCCTGTTCGCCCACATAGGCGCGCACGGCCTCGATCTCGTCCTTGGAGAACCACTTGGCAAAGCTCACCATGCCCTGCTCCTTCAGCAGGCCGCCATGGACCACTTCGGACCACAGCTTGCGGTCGGTGAGCGCGCCGGAGCGCCGCAGATCGGGGACCAGGCCGCTCGACCGCGCCCCGCCACCGTGGCAGATGCCGCAATTGCCTTCATAGATGTCCTTGCCCATCGCGATCTGCGCCGGTGTGAACCGGTCCTTCGGTGGGTTGGCCGGCGCCAGTTCGGGCGACACATAGGTCGGCAGCTTTTCGGTGCCGCCAAGCTTGAAGACCAGCACGCGGCCATTGGGCTGGATGCGCTGCGGGCCATCGGGCAGGCCGCCGGCCATCCCCCACGCCCCGCCGTAACCGGCCATCACCGCCACATACTGGGTGTCACCCACCATGTAGCTGATCGGGCCGGCGCCGATCCCGCGCTGCGCGTTGAACGACCAAAGGGTCTTGCCGGTCCGGGCATCGAAGGCCTGGAAACCGCCCTTGGCATTGCCCTGGAACACCAGGTTGCCCGCGGTGGCCAGCGCGCCGCCATTCCAGGGACCGTCATATTGCACGCGCCAGACTTCCTTCTGGGCCACCGGGTCCCAGGCCACCAGCTGGCCTTTCAGCATGGCACGCGCCGCTCGCGTGGCCTCGAGGGTGTTGGTCGGCGCGTTCAGCGCCCATGCGACGGCGAGGTTCCAGGCGCCCTGCTTGTGCGTGTAGCCATCGTCGGTCTTGTAGGCCCCCGGGATTTCCTGCGCCGGCAGATAGACAAGCCCGGTCTTGGGGCTGAAGGCCATCGGATGCCAATTGTGGGCGCCCAGCGCCGAGGGCGACACCATCGCCATGGTCTTGTCCGGGTAGCGCTGGCCGGCCACCTCGATCGGGCGGCCGGTGGCCATGTCGACGCCGTTGGCCCACGTCTGCGGGACGAAGCCCTTGGCCGAGACGAGCTTGCCGGTTTCCCGGTCGACCACGTAGAAGAAGCCGTTCTTTGGCGCCTGCATCAGCACCTTGCGTGGCTTGCCGTCGATCGGGAGGGTGGCAAGCATGATCGGCTGCGTCTGGGTGAAATCCCAAGTGTCCCCCGGCGTGCCCTGATAATGCCACTTGTACTTGCCGGTGTTGGGATCGAGTGCCACCACCGACGACAGGAAGAGATTGTCCCCCTTGCCGTTGGACCGGATCTGGTGGTTCCACGGCGACCCGTTGCCGACACCGATGTACAGCTGGTCCAGCTCGGCATCGTAAACGATCGCATCCCACACCGTGCCGCCGCCGCCGGCCTGCCAGTATTTGTTGCCGTCCCATGTCGGACTGGCCTTCGCCTTCAGGATCTCGTCCGACGCCTCGCCATCCGGGCCCTTGGCCGGATCACCGGGCACGGTGTAGAAGCGCCACAGCTTCTTGCCGGTCATGGCGTCATAGGCGCTCACGTAACCGCGGACACCAAGCTCGGCACCGCCATTGCCGATGATCACCTTGCCCTTCACCACGCGCGGTGCGCCGGTGATGGTGTAGGGCTGCTTCTGGTCGAACGTCACGGTCGACCATTTCACCTTGCCGGTGGCGGCATCCAGCGCGATCAGGCGGCCGTCGAGCGCGCCAACGAAGATCATGCCGTTCCACGCCGCCACGCCGCGGTTGACCACGTCGCAGCAGGCCGCATGGCCGCGATCCTTCGGCACCTCGGGGTCATAGGTCCACAGCTGCTTGCCGGTCGCCGCATCAAGCGCCACCACCTTGGACCAGGCGGTGGTGGTGTACATCACGCCGTCGATCACCAGCGGCGTGGCTTCCTGGCCGCGATTGGTGTCGACCTCATAGCTCCACGCCAGGCCCAGCCTTTCGACATTTCCCGTGTTGATCTGGTCGAGGTTGGCAAAGCGCTGCTCGGCGTAGGTGCCGCCATGCGTCATCCAGTTCTGGGGCTCGGCCGCGGCCGCCATCAGCCGCTGTGCATCCACCAGCGCCGCGGCGGCCGATGTTGCAGCATCCCCTTGCGAGAACGGCAGCGCCAACAGCCCGGCCACCAGGGCCATGGCGCTAATTCCCTTGGAAACCTTCATTTTTTCCTCCCCGAAGCCATATTTGTTGGCGGCATGTTATCATCAGTCGCCCCCGCTGCAAGTGGCGCTGTGTGGCAGAACGCTGCCGGGAACGGCGAGGCCGGCCGTGGCGCATACGGCCAGATATTTGGCGGTTCGCGCCGTTGTCAGGCAGCCCGGCATCGGGAATTTTGACCGGCTGTGGCGCCGTCCGACGGTCACCCGGGACGGCGCCGGGCAACAAGGGTTTTCTGGCAGGGTTTTCTGGCACCAGCTTCAGGAGCAAGGGCACATGGCGGACGTTCTGGAACGGGAGATGAAGAGCAGCAGCGCCAGCGTGGCGGAGTTCGACGTCGTGATCGTCGGCGCCGGCATTTCCGGCATCGGCAGCGCCTATCACCTGCAGACGCAATGCCCCGACAAGACGTTCGTGGTGCTGGAAGCCAAGCCGGACATCGGCGGCACCTGGCACACCCACCGCTACCCCGGGGTGCGATCCGATTCCGATCTCTACACCTTCGGCTATCGCTTCAAGCCCTGGGTCGGCCCGCCGATCGCCACGGCCGACGAGATCCTTAAGTATCTGCGCAACGTCGTGGCCGAGAATGATCTTGGCCGCGCCATCCGCTTTGGCACCGTCATCACCCGCTGTTCCTGGTCGAGCCAGGAGAATCGCTGGACCATCGAGACACGGCAGGCCGACGGCTCGCCCGGCACCACCTATCGGGCCAAGTTCCTGTGGATGTGCCAGGGCTATTACGATCACGAAAATCCCTACATGCCGGAATGGCCCGGCATGGCGGATTTCAAGGGCCCGATCATCCACGCCCAGAAATGGGACGACAAGATCGATTACACCGGCAAGAAGGTCGTGGTGATCGGTTCGGGCGCCACGGCGGCCACGGTCATCCCGGCGATGGCCGACAAGGCCGCCCATGTCACCATGCTGCAGCGCTCGCCCACCTACTTCAATTGCTATCCCAACCGCAGCGAGCTTGCCGATCGGCTGCGCGCCATCGGTGTGGACGAGGACACGGTGCACCGCTGCGTCCGTCTCGATTACCTCGACCAGCTGAAGGCCCTCGACCGCCGCTCCCGCGAGGAGCCGGAGCAGGTGTTCGAGGACCTGAAGGCCATGATCCGCCAATATGCCGGCGAGGACTTCCAGTTCGAGCCGCATTTCACGCCCAGCTATCGCCCATGGCAACAGCGCCTGGCCTTCATTCCCGACGGCGACATGTTCGAGCGCATCCGCGAGGGCAAGGTGTCCGCCGTCACCGACACCATCGATCATTTCACGCCCACCGGCATCCAGCTCTCGTCCGGCCAGCATCTTGACGCCGACATCGTGGTGGCCGCTACCGGCTTCCGCCTGCTGGTCATGGGCGGCATCGCCTTCGAGGTGGATGGCAAGCCGGTCGACTGGTCGCGCACACCCACCTATCGCGGCATGATGTTCGCCGGCGTTCCCAACATGCTGTGGGTGTTCGGTTATTTCCGCGCTGCGTGGACACTGCGGGTGGATCTGCTTGGCGATTTCGTGTGCCGCCTGCTGCAGCACATGGCATCACGGCAGGCCGGCGAAGTCCGGATCGAAGTGCCGCCGTCGCTGGCCGATCACGAGCTCACCCCCTGGATCGAGGACGACAATTTCAATCCCGGCTATTTGAAGCGGGACCTCGACAAGCTGCCCAAGCGCTTGGGCGACCTGCCGGAATGGCGGCACTCGCAGGATTACTGGCTGGAATCGGAGGATATTCCCTCGATCAACCTCGACGGCGAGGAATTCGTCTACAGCTGAGAAATACCGCCTGCAGCGACCGGCGGCGCACTGGCGCGGTTCCCGCCGCTTGGAACCGCGCCAGCAGGTTCAGCGTCGCCTTTCCGTGTGCTATCGCGCCGGGGGCACGCCCAGTTCGCGGCGCCGGAACTCCAGCGCGCCGATCCCTGACCATCGCTTGAAGGCGCGGCTGAAGCTGGACGGCTCGGCATAGCCCAGCGCAAAGGCCACCATCTCGACACTGTTGCGCCGGTCCGCGAGCATCTGGCGGGCGCGGGCATAGCGGGCATCGTCCACGATGTCGGAAAATCGCGTGCCTTCCTCTGCCAGCCGCCGGTGCAGCGTCCGTTCGGAGAGTGCGAACAATTGTGCAGCTTCGCCCGCGCTGAGCGCCGAGCCATCCCGGCGGATGAGGCGGTCCATCAGCCGGTCCCGGATCGACCCGGTGGTTCTGGCCTGCCCGATCGCCCAGTCGCAGCGTGAGGTGTAGAGGGATTGCAGCTCGTTGTCCGCCAGCGGCAGCGCCATGTGCGCGGCGCCGGGCAGGAACATCCAGCAGGTGCGTTCGGCGTTGAACTCCACCGGACAGGGAAACAGATGCTGCAGCTGCGCCCAATTGGCCGGTGGCGGCGCCTTCACGCGCACCCGTTCCAGCGGCAGTGCGCCACCCATCAGGTCTGCCACCAGCGTGCGGATCGCGCCCAGGTCGCGATGTTCGGTGAAGTCATGGAGGTGCGGAAAATGGTCACTCCAGTTGCCGTTCAGGGCGCAGGACCCATCGGCATTGGCCGCATATTCATAGGTGATCAGCGAATAGGTGAGCGACTGGTAGCGGCAGGCAACCGCCAACGCTTCCCCCAGGGTCGCGGCCGTCATCATGGCCAGGCCCAGCGGGCCATACTTGATCGACCGATAGCGCAGGCCGATGTCGAACCAGATCGTCGCGGCGCCTGCCGTGCAGTCGGCAAAGGCCTGCTGCAGCATGATCTCTTCCTGCACCAGCAGCTCGCCCGCGCAATCATCGAGCTGCATCGGGCGCACGCTGCTGCTGCGGCAGAAGTCAGACCAATCCAGCTTGAATTCGCTGACCAGCGCGCTGCGCATGATGCGCGCGCTCAGGTCCGGCAAGACGGCATGCAGTGCACTGGTGTCCATTGCGTCCACCCGCTCGCTATGTGTGAAACTCCCCACAGAAGCTTATGGGCCCGTGGCCGGATGTGTCAATAAGTTGGCGGTAGCTGTCATGGCGGAGGCCGCCCCACGCCCCTTACTCTGAACGGTAATGTCGGGGATTTTCTGCAAACTTTCCAAATATTTGCTGCCGGCCGCCGCGCGGCATGACGGCGCGGCGGCCGGTGGCGCTCCAGCCATGGTGATGGCGCCCGCTCTTTCCTCCATGCCACAGGATGCCAACCGTGAGTGATCCGTACGTGCTGCCGGAAACCGCCGCCGTGCTTGCCGGCCTTGCCGAACAGCCGGGCCCGCACCTTGCCGACCTGAGTGCTGCTGACATGCGCGCCACCTATCTGCAGATGGGCGCCCTGTTCGACGTACCGGCCGAAGCGCAAGTCACGACAAAGGATTTCGAAGCCGTCGGCTGCCGGATGCGGGCCTATTTTCCGGGGCCGGCAGCTGCTGGTCCGGCCATCCTCTACATGCACGGCGGCGGGTGGGTGATCGGCGATCTCGATACGCACAACCCGTTCTGCTCGCTGCTCGCCGCCGCCACCGGCCTGCGCGTCGTGGCCGTCGATTACCGGATGGCGCCTGAGCATCCGTTTCCCGCCGCCCATGACGATTGCCTCGCCGCTGCCCGGTTCGTGGCCGGCAGCCCGGCCGTGCTTGATGCGCCTGTCACCGGGCTGGCGGTCGCCGGAGACAGCGCCGGCGGCAACCTGGCGCTGTATGTCGCCAGCCGGCTTGGCAGCGGCGTTGTCGCGCAGCTGCTCATCTATCCGCTCGTCGACTGCACCAGCCCCGAACGCGGCTCCTACAAGGATTTTGCCGAAGGCTTCGTGCTCGATCGCAAGCTGATGGACCGGTTCATCACGGATTATCTGCCCAATGCCGCCGACAGGGCCGGGCCGGAAGCCTCGCCCGTGCTGCACCCGTTGCCGGCCGATCTGGCGCCGGCGGTGATCGTGACGGCAGGCCTTGATCCGCTGCGCGACCAGGGCAGGGACCTCGCTGGTCGCATTGCCGCGCTGGGCGTCGAGACACACCTGATCGAAGCCAGCGGCCTCATCCATGGCATCGCCACGATGCGGGGCGCCTTCCCGACCGCGGACCGGATCATGCGCCGCGCCATCAAGCTGTTTTCGGAGACCTTCCAGCACTGAACGGCATCACCACCACTGCTACAAATAACAATATCAGAACAAACAAGAAAATTTCCAGGGGAGAGAAATATGAGGAAGCATTTCCGTTCCATCGTCGCGTCGTCGACGGCTCTGATCGCAATCGCCGCCGCCCAGCCCACATGGGCCGCCGAAGCTGATGGCCAGGCCGTCGCCAACCAGGGTGATGATCAGGAGATCATCGTCACCGCCAACAAGCGCAACGAAAGCATCAGCCGGGTTGGCGTCAGCGTCGCGGCCTTCGACACCAGCATGCTGGAGAACCGCAACATCGTGCAGCTGAACGAGCTGGCACAGTCGGTGCCGTCACTGGCACTGGCGCCGTCCACCCACGGCACGCCGGTGTTCACGCTGCGCGGGGTCGGCTTCAACGCCGACTCGCTCGGCGTCTATCCGGCGGTCAGCGTCTCCAACGACCAGGCACCCATGCCCTTCCCGGTGCTCGCCGGCCATTCCCTGTACGACCTGGAGCGCGTCGAGGTGCTGAAGGGGCCGCAGGGCACGCTGTTCGGCCAGAACTCGACCGGGGGCGCCATCAACTTCGTTGCCGCCAAGCCGACCAAGGACCTGCAGGCCGGCTTCAGCATCGATTATGGCCGCTTCAACGAGGTGCACGGCACCGCCTATGTCAGCGGCCCGATCACCGACACGCTGGGCATGCGCCTGGCTGTCGATGCCGCACACCGCGATGCCTGGCAGTATAACTTCACCCGCCCCGATTCCAACGGCATCCAGAATTATGTGGCCGCCCGCCTGATCACCGTGTGGGAGCCGACCGATCGGCTGCGCCTCGAACTGAACGTCAACGGCTCGGTCGACAATTCGCAGCCGCAGGCGCTGCAGATCATCGCGTCCCTGCCGTCGAACCCGGCGGCGCCGTTCCCCGAGGAACTTAACGCCCCGCTGACGCCGCGCATCCTGCGCGCCGCCAACTGGTCTGCCACCGGCCGCCCGGCCAACGCCAACCAGTCGCAGACGGAGTCGCCGCGACCGCGCGGCAACCGCCAGATCTTCCAGACCTTCCTGCGCGCCGACTATGACGTGGCGGATGACATCACACTGACGTCGATCACCACCTACAACCACCTCTACCAACGGATGTCGTTCGATCTCGACGGCTCGCAGTTCGAGCTGGTCGACAATCCACGCGATGACGGCACGATCGTCGATTTCAACCAGGAACTGCGCCTGTCTAACGCGTCCGCCACCGCGGCCGGTTTCCGCTGGACGGTTGGCGCCAACTACAACTGGAGCAAGGTCAACCAGATCCAGGAAATCACCTACGGCGACAACTCGCTCGCCAGCGTTGGCAACAACCTCATCCACAGCTCGAACGTCGACAACCAGGGCCGGATGCGGACCTACGCCTTCTTCGCGAACGGCGAATATGACGTGGGCGAACAGTTCACGCTGAAGGCCGGCGTCCGCTACACCAACAGTCGCAACCGCAACCGGATGTGCAACAACGACAGCACCGATGCCCAGAACGTGTCGGAACTGTTCACGCTGCTGGGCCAGATCCTGGCCGATACGACGGTGCCTCTGGGCCGCGGCGACTGCTATTCGCTCAACGACCAGAATCTGCCGGGGACGCCGTTCAATTTCACCCTCGCGGAAGACAATGTCTCCTGGCGCGTGGGCGTCGATTACAAGCCGTCGGACACCACGCTGATTTATGCCAACGTCTCGCGTGGCTACAAGGCCGGCGCCTTCCCGGTCATCACCGGTTCCACCCAGTCGGTGTTCCTGCCGGCCAAGCAGGAATCGGTCACCTCCTATGAAGCCGGCTTCAAGACGCGATTTGCGGACAATCTCATCTCGCTCAACGGCGCCGTCTTCTACCAGGATTACCGCGACAAGCAGATCCAGGGCACGGTGAACACCGCGCTCTTCGGCCTGCTGCAGCGGCTCGACAACGTGCCCAAGTCGCACATCTTCGGCGTCGAGGCTGACGTGACGGTGCGGCCGGCCCAGGGCCTGACCCTCACCGGTTCGGCCAGCTACCTGAAGGCCGAGGTCGACGAATATAGCGGCATCACCGTGTTCGGCCAGCAGAAGGACTTCAAGGGCAGCAAGCTGCCGTTCGCGCCCGAATGGACGCTGGTGGGAGACGTCGATTACCGCATCCCAACCAGCTCGGGCGGCGAGTTCTTCGTCGGCGGGACGGTGAATTTCCGCACCGACACGCCGGCCTACATCGCCGGGGACGAACTGCAGATCCCCAACAATGGCGTCAACCGCTGGCTCGACCGCATCCCCTTCAACATCGATGGCTACACGCTGGTCGATGCGCGGGTTGGCTACACCTTCCCGGGCGAAAAGCTCACCGTTTCGGCCTGGGGCAAGAACATCTTCAACGCCTTCAACGTGCAGAACATCATCTCGTACAACAACATCATCACCCAGGCAGTGGGCATGCCGGTCACCTACGGCCTGTCGCTCAGGGTGCGCTGGAACTGATCCGCAGGCCGGGCGTGGGGTGGAGCCGCCGCATGGCGCTTCTTCCCACGCCCGGGCTGGCAGGCACGGGATGGAGATGATGCCCAGCAGTGAAACACTCGGGCCCGGTCAGGCCATCGGCCGCGCCCGGGCCCAGTCGCTTTCGGCGATGCTGCGGCGCAGTGCCCAGCGCCATGGCGAGCGGACCGCAATCATCTGCGGCGACACGACGTGGAGCTACCGGGCGCTTTTCGAGGAGGCCGAACGTCTGGCCGCCGGCCTGCGCCACATCGGGGTGCAGCCCGGGGACCGGGTGGCCATCCTCGCCCGCAACAGCCACGCCTTCATTGCCCTGCGCTTTGCCATAGCCCGGGCCGATGCGGTGCTGGTGCCGATCAACTTCATGCTGACGGCCGAGGACGTGCGCTACATCCTCGAGCATTCGGGGGCCAGGGTGCTGTTTGCCGACGCCACGACCATCGAGACCGCGCGCCGCGGCAGCGCCGGCCTCGTCTCACAGCTGTTCGGCATGGACGGCGAGGCAGCCCCGCCGCCTGCAGGCGTCCCTTCATGGACCAGCCTGCGCCGCGCCGAGCCCATCCCGACCGAAACGCGCGGCGGGGAAGACATCCTCCAGATCGTCTACACCAGCGGCACCGAGTCCCGGCCCAAGGGCGCCATGCTGTCCCACAACAGCGTGCTCTGGCAGTACCAGGGCTGCATCATCGATTGCGAATGGACCAGCGACACCGTGGCCCTCCATGCCATGCCGCTGTTCCACTGCGCCCAGCTCGACGCGATGATCGGGCCGGCACTGCACATCGGCGCGCGCAACATCATCACCGGCACGCCCACTGCGGACAATATCCTGAACCTGCTGGTGCAGCATCGCGCCACCTCTTTCTTCGCGCCGCCGACCATCTGGATCGCGCTGCTGCGGGCGCCGGCCATGGCGCAAGCGGACCTGTCGGCGCTGGTGAAGGGCTATTACGGCGCCTCGATCATGCCGGTCGAAGTCCTGCGCGAGCTCCAGGCCCGGCTGCCGCAGCTGCGCCTTTGGAATCTCTATGGCCAGACCGAGATCGCGCCGGTGGCGACCATCCTGTTCCCTGAGGAACATGGCGCCCGCCTCGGCTCCGCCGGCCGCCCCACGCTGCATGTTGAAACACTGGTCGTCGACGATGCCATGAACCCGGTGGCGCCGGGCGAGATTGGCGAGATCGTGCACCGCTCGCCGCAGCTGCTGACCGGCTATTGGGACAATCCGGAGCGCACGGCGGAGGCGTTTGCGGGCGGCTGGTTTCACAGCGGTGACCTCGGCATCAGCGACGCGGAGGGCTATATCACCGTCGTCGATCGCAAGAAGGACATGATCAAGTCCGGCGGCGAGAATGTCGCCTCGCGCGAGGTGGAGGAAGCGCTCTACCTCCACCCCGCCGTCAGCGAAGTCGCGGTGATCGGTCTGCCCGATCCGAAATGGATCGAGGCCGTCACCGCCATCATCGTGCTGCGCGACGGCATGACGATGACGCAGGCCGACGTGCTTGACCATTGCGCCGCCCATCTGGCCGGCTTCAAGACCCCGAAGAACGTCGTGTTCGTGGACAGCCTGCCGAGGAATGCCAGCGGCAAGATCCTGAAGCGCGAACTGCGCCAGTCGATGCTGGATTCCGCCCGCTGACCCCCCGCCGGCCCCGCGTCAGGCCGCTAGATAGGAGCCGCCGGTCACGAAGATCACCTGCCCCTGGATCATCGCGGCCGACGGGCTGGCCAGATATTCGATCAGGCTGCAGTAATCATCGTCCACAACGTTCCGGCCAGACGGGTTGCTGGCCGCCGATTGCCGCATGATCTCGTCGGTGCGGTCGCCATAGACCTGGCGCAGCGCTTCGGTGTCCACGGCACTGGGCGCCACGCAATTGGCGCGGACGCCCAGCGGCGCCAATTCGGCCGCCAGATAGCGCACCAGGCTTTCGGCCAGCGATTTGCCGGCGCCCACGGCGGCATAGCTGGGGATCACCGTGCGGCTGCCGCGGCTGGACAGGAAGAACACCGTGCTACCCGGCCGGAACAGCGGCAGGGCGGCCTGCACCAGATAGACGATCGCCGTGCCGTTGAGATTGATCGCCTCTGTCAGCAGCTGCGGGTCGGTGGTCAGCAGCGGCTCGGCCACCACCTTCACCGCACAATGCACCAGCTGGTCCAGCCGGTCCGTCCGTGCGGCCACCGCATCGAGCACCGCCTGCGCGCCTGCGGGCGTCCCCACGTCGGCCTGGATCAGATGGCAATGCGCGCCCGCCGCCTCGATCTCGCCCCGAGCGCGTTCGGCGGCCGCCTGGTCTGCCCGATAGTTGAGGAACACATGCGTGCCGGGCTTCGCGAAACGGCGCGCGATGGCCAGACCGATGCCCTTGGTTCCACCGGTGACGAGAATGGCCATGGCAATTGCCTCCGAACAGACGCTGGTGTTCAGGCGTCCTCGCCCATCGAGGACGCCAGGGTCACGCCAAAGCGCTCCAGCATCTGGCCGGCATCGGCACGCAGCGCCGTCCATTCCGGGGTCTGCCCGTCACGTTCGAACGCCGCCTTGTCGGCCCAGCTCATCACCGCGATGCGGTAATAATCCGGCGCTGCACCCTCCAGCCCTTCGGCAAAACGGATGGTCTCGAGCCCGGCAAGATTGGGCAGCGCCCGCGCCAGCGGGGCATGCGTGCCCACATAGGCTTTCTCGAACGCTGCAACATCCTCGGGCTTTGGCGCCGACCACAGGGCCACCAGCTTGAACATGACAATCCTCCCCTGCGGAACTTCCAAAAAAATTCTGGAATTCCAATTGGATATTTCTTCTCTTTGGAGTCCGAGCCTAGCCAACAACCGGTTGCCATGTCAACGACCGGCTGATAACAGCCAAGGGGCTTCCGGGGGGTACTGGAGCTCGATGTCCACTGACAGCCTCATCTATGATCCGCGTGACCCTGGCGTCATCCAGCGGCCGCTCGATGCATTGCTGCGGCTGCAGGATGAAGACCCGGTGCATTGGTCGCCCGTGCTCAAGGGCTGGGTCCTCACCCGCCATGCCGACGTGAAGACCGTGCAGCTCAATCGCGGCATTTCCTCGGACCGTCTGACCCCGTTCTTCGCTGCCCAGCCGGACGCTGGGCAAGACAAGCTGCGCGACCTGATCCGCTATCTCAACACCTGGGTGGCCTTCAAGGATCCGCCAGACCACACGCGCCTGCGCACCCTGCTGAACAAGGTGGTCACCGCCGACGTGATGCGCGACCTCGAAACCGGCATTACCGAGATTGCCGACGATCTCATCGATCGCATCGCCGCCCGCGGTGATGGCCGCTTCGAGTGCATCAGCGAATTTGCCAACCCGCTGCCGGCCAGCGTCATCATGGACCTGCTCGGCGTGCCCCGCACCGACATGGACGCGCTGCGGGACTGGTCGATGCTGCTGCAGCCCTTCCTCGGCAACGCCACCGCGTCCGACGACAAGTACGAACTGGGCCGCACCGGCATTGTGGCCATGGCCGACTATTTCCGCGCCGCTGTCGAGGATCGCCGGCGCACGCCCCGGGCGGACATCATCAGCCATTTCGTTTCGCTGCAGCAGGCTGGCCAGATCAGCGAGGACGAGGTGATCGGCAGTTGCATCCTGTTCCTGTTCGCCGGGCATGAAACCACCACCAACCTGATCGGCAATGGCCTGCGCGCGCTGCTGGCCCACCCCGAAGAGCGGGCCCGTCTCGCCGCCGAGCCTGGCCTGATTGCCAGCGCGGTCGAGGAGATGCTGCGCTATGAAGGGCCCACCGGCGCCGTGGTCCGGGTGGTGAAGGCGCCCATCGATCTGCACGGCAAGACGCTGGGCGTTGGCGACCGGGTGTTCGCCATGGTCAACGCCGCCAACCACGACCCGCGGGTGTTCGAGCAGCCGCACCGGTTTGACATCGGCCGCACGCCCAACCGCCACCTGACCTTCAACCACGGCATCCACTTCTGCCTTGGCGCGCCACTGGCGCGGGCGGAAGCCCGCATCGCCATCGGCCGCCTGCTGGCGCGCTTCCCCGGTCTTGCCATGGAAAGCGACGAGGTCACCTACATGGACACGCTCACCATGCGCGGCGTACGCGACATGTGGATGGTGACCGGCTGATGCGGCCAGCCGTCCCGCCATCGTCCTGAACCGGCTCCGCGATGATCGAACCCGCCTTCGCCAGCCTTGCCAGTATCTGGTCCACCCACGCCCGCTTCGCGCCGGACAGGATCGCGGCGATCTGCGGCAACGATCAGCTGAGCTGGCGCGACTTCGACCGCGGCACCAGCCGGGTGGCCAACGCGCTGCTTGGCCTGGGCGCGGGGCACGATGTGCCGGTCGCGCTGGCCATGCACAATTCGCTGGAGATGCTCCAGGTCATGTTCGGCATTGTCAGGGCCGGTGCCTGCATGGTTCCGCTGAGCGGCATGCTGGCGCCCGCCCAGCTGGCCGGCCTGCTGGCCGACAGCGGCGCCAGGATGATCTTCGTGTCACCATCCTGCCGGGCACTGGTCGAAGCGGCCGACCTGCCCGCCGACATACAGCGCATCGCCCTCGGCTTTGTCGCCGAGGGCTGGCTGGACGGGGATGCGCTGCTCGCCGCCAGCCCTGATACCGACCCGGGTGTGCGCGTCGGGCCGCAGGACCGCTTCAACATCATCTACAGCTCGGGCACCACCGGGCTGCCAAAGGGCATCGTGCAGAACCACGGCGCCCGCACCCATTTCGCCTGGTCGAATGCGCTTGAACTGGGCATGACGCACGACACGGTGGCGCTCGCCACCACGCCGCTCTATTCCAATGGCACGATGTTCATGGTGCTGCCGCCGCTGCTTATGGGCGGCACGACGGTGATCATGGAACAGTTCAGCCCGGCCGCCGCCCTCGCCCTCATCGAGCGGCACGCCGTCACCCATGTCTTCATGGTTCCCACCCAGTGCATCGTCACGCTCGATGATCCGGCCTGCGGTCAGCATGACCTGTCCAGCCTGAAGGCGCTGCTGTCTGCCGGCTCGCCCTTGCGGGCAGACACGCGCGAGGCCGTGATTGCCCGCATCACCCCCAACCTCTACGAGCTCTATGGGTTCAGCGAGGGCTTTGCCACAATGCGCAAGCCGCAGGACCGGCCGGCGCGGCCCGGTTCCGTCGGCCGCCCCGTCATTGGTTTCGACATGCGGATCGTGGGCAGCGACGACGCCGAATGCGCGCCCGGCGAGATCGGCGAGATCGTCGGCAACGGCACGGGCGCCATGACCGGCTATCACAACCGGCCTGATCTCGATGCCGAGATCACCTGGCGCGATCCCCGGGGCCGGCCGTTCATGCGCAGCGGCGATCTCGGCTTTGTCGACGAGGAGGGTTTTCTCCACATCGTCGACCGCAAGAAGGACATGATCCTCTCAGGCGGCTTCAACATCTATCCGGCCGACCTTGAAGCCGTCATCGGCGAGCATCCGGCGGTGCAGGACGTGACCGTGATTGGCGTGCCCCATCCCAAGTGGGGGGAAACGCCGGTTGCCCTTGTCATCCCGCGCGGCCAGCCGGATCCGGATGAACTGCTGGCCTGGGCCAATGCCCGGCTGGCGCGCACCCAGCGGCTGTCGGCGCTCGAACTGCGCACCGAATTTCCCCGCAACGCGCTGGGCAAGGTGCTGAAGCGGGAACTGCGCGCCGCCCTGGACCCTTCGACATGACAGACGTTTATATCGTTGGCAGCTATTCCACCGCGTTCGGCAAGTTTCCCGGCCGATCCCACAAGGATCTTGCCCGCGAGGCCTATCTGGGCGTGCTGGCCGATGCCGGGCTGGCCAATGGCAACGACATCGGCATGGCCTGGTTCGGCAATTGCGGCATGTGGACCGATGGCCAGGGCAGCATCCGCGGGCAGGTCTGCCTGACCCCGCTGGTCCGCGAGGGCCTGTTCCCGGAGCGGGTGCCCGTGATCAACGTGGAGGGCGGCTGTGCGACTGCGTCCATTGCCCTGCACGGCGCCTGGAAGGACATATTGAGCGGCCAGACCGACCTCAGCCTCGCCATGGGCGTCGAGAAAACCTACGCGCCCGATGCCCCGGAGCGCACCCAGCAGCTCTTCGACGGTGGCATCGACCAGTATGACCGTGATGAATGGCTGACCTATTATGCCGACGCCGGAAAGGCGTCCGGCAAGCCGTTCGAACCAGGGCCCGGCCGCACCATCTTCATGGACACCTATGCCATGCAGGCGGCCTGGCACATGCGCACCCATGGCACCACGGAGCGCCAGATCGCCATCGCCTGCGCCAAGAACCACAGCGCTGCCGTCCACAACCCCAAGGCGCAATATCGCTTCGCCCTGACCGCCGACGAGGTGCTGGCCGATCGCCCGATCAGCTGGCCGCTTACCCGCGCCATGTGCGCGCCCATCGGTGATGGCGCCGCTGCCGCGCTGGTCTGCTCGGGCGCCTGGCTGGCCCGCCAGCCCGCTGCCGTCCGCGACCGCGCGGTGCGTATTGCCGCCAGCACCATGACCTCGGGCAAGTATCGCCGCCTCGACGAGCCCGGCCTGTCGAAGCTGGCGGCCGAACGCGCCTACCGGGCTGCCGGTATCACCGCTTCCGATATCGATGTCGCCGAGGTCCACGACGCCACCTCCTTCTGCGAGATCTACCAGAGCGAGATGCTGGGCTTCTGCGGTCCCGGTGAAGGCGGGCGGCTGGCGGAAAGCGGCGCCACCACGCTGGGCGGCAGCATCCCGATCAATCTTTCGGGCGGGCTGGTCAGCAAGGGCCATCCGGTGGGCGCCACCGGTCTGTCGATGATCGACGAACTGATGCTGCAATTGCGCGGAGAAGCCGGCCCCCGCCAGGTGGCGGGTGCCCGCGTCGCTCTGGCAGAAAATGGCGGCGGCGTGATGGGCTTCGACGAAGCCGCCTGCTCGGTGATCATCCTGCAGCGCTGACAGGCCGACCGGATGAGCGCGGTCGCGACGGCCTTCGGCGCCGCGATGGCAGGCCATGTCTTGCGCGGCAGCGACCCTACGCAGTGGTGCGGAATGCGCAGCCCGGCGGCGGCGCCTAGCATCATGGCATGATGCGACCCTTCGTGAAGCGAAGCCGAGCCTTGGCGGTGACTTGGCTGCTGACGGTTGCCGCGCAGGGATGGCCGGGAACGCCGCCCGATATCATGCCGCGCTCTGGTCGCGCCCAGCCTTTCGGGCCGCAGGCCGGTCTGCAGCTGGTGGAGGCGGACCACGCCGCAAGGGTTCCCTTCGGCAGCAAGCCGCCGCTGCAGGAGTCCGACCGAAACTTTCGGCTGAGCCTGCGCTGGCGGGCCAGCGGCTATGACGTCGTCGATACGGACGGAAAGCCGGCCGGCCGCATCGCCGTGCGGCCGCTGCCCGGCACGGCGAAGCTGTTCGTCGCCCAGACCCTGTGGGACGGTGATGCCGCCTTCAGCTACCGCCTTGTGGCCCGCCAATCTGATGGCAGCTTCGTCTATTATCATGACAACGAGGAGTGCGACGCGGTTCAGGCAGCCGAACTGGATCGCATTCTGACCATCGCCCGCGACCGTGCCGCCTGCCGACCGAGCAGCTGGCGCCAGGTTGAAGCGCTGTTGCTCGCCTTCGCCCGCACCGGCCCACAGCCATTTGGCGTTGCCATTCCGCTGCCGCCGCCATGATGGGACGGCCTGCATTAGCGCTGGCGCTCTGGCTTGCCCTCACCGCCGCCACCAGCCCCAGCAGCCTGATGCCCGATGCGGGCACCCGTCCGGTCTTTGGGCTGAAGGCAATGCTGCGGCTGACCGAAGCTGAGGACAATCGTCGCTTGCGGATCGGCCAACCCCCGCATCTCGATCGCAACAGCAGTTTCCTGTGGCGGGTGCGCTGGACGGGCCGTGCGTATGAAGTGCGCGACCGCAACACCAGCGACAACGAAGCGCCGATCGCCCTGATGCGCCTGCGCCCCATTGGCTCGGACCGCCACCTGATGGTTCTCGAACTTGTCGAGCCGGACGCCATCGATGGCCCGCGGTTTGACTATGGCCTGTTGTGGCGCCGCTCGGCCCGCAGCCATATCGGCTATCTGCAGCTGGGACGTAGTGAGTGCGATGCGTTGGGGGCTGACAGTGGCGCAGCCCTTGGCCTGACGTCAGACGACTTCGCAACTTGCACGATGCGCAGCTGGCCCCAGGTGGAGGCGCTGATGCGCGCCTTTGCCGCCACCAACCCGCCGCCGCTGGGTGTCATGCGCTGGCTGCGCGGCGCGCCGCGCTGAATGTCAGGGACCGCCCGTATAGGCAGGCGCGCACGCGGTTCCCATCATTGAGGCATGACAGGCGGGAGCAGGCCAATGCACATCCGACACGACGCGCTGATCCTGGTGGCCGATGGCCAGAAATATCTGTTGCTGCGCAACCAGGGCGATTTCCGCGCGCCGGCCCTGACGGTGGAGGGCGGTGCCGAGCGCAAGGGCGCCCCGGCCCGCGCGATGGGCACAGACAGGCCTGGCCGCAGCTTTGCCAGCACCGGCACCGCGCGCAGCGCGCTGGACGAAACGGATTTCGCCGCCCTGGCCGAGGCGCGCTTTGCCGGCGAGGCTGCGGCCGCCCTTGCCGAGCGCGCCAATGGCAGCAGCGGCGACATCTTCGTCGCCGCCCCGCCCGATACGCTGGCAGAGCTCCGCCGCCGCTACAGCCCCGCCGTGAAGGCGCGGCTGGCCGGCGAACTCGACAAGAATCTGACCGGCCACACGGTGGCGGACATCGCCGCGATCCTGTCCCGCTGAAGGCCGCGCCGCCGTGCGCCTGGCGGTCGGTGACCACCTTGCCCCGCCTTGCAGCCCCTTAGTAAAGTGGCGCTGCAAATGGGGTGGGGGCACACCATGGATCTGCTGAACCGCGAGCTGCTGCTTACGTTGCATCTGCTTGGCATCATCGTCTGGATCGGCTTCGGGCTGTGCGAATACTGGCTGGGGCGGGTGTTCCTGACCCAGGCCGGCAGCCCGGCGGAAGCGCCATTGATCCGCTTCATCTACCGCTGCGACCTGGTGGTGTTCATCGCGACGCTGATCAGCTTTGCGGCCGGAACCGCGATGGCGCTGCTGCTGGGCTGGGGCTTCTTCAACGAACTGTGGCTGGGCATCAAGCAGGGCATCATGTTCACCGTGCTGGCGGTGGTGGGGATCATCCTCCCCCGCGCCTTGCGGTTGGGGACCCTGATCGACGCCCTGCCCGCCGGGCCGGGGCCGGTGACCGCCGAGATCCGAGCGCTCTACCACTGGCTTGATCCCTTCTTTCTGGTGATGCGGGCGCTGGCGGTGGCGGCTGTGGTGCTGGCGGTCTGGCGGCCGGCCTGAGCAGCCGCCTGCGCTCTGGCGCACTGGGCATCCTTGGTCCCGGCCGGTAGTGTCGGCGCCGTGAACCAGATCAACTAGGTTACTGCAGAATGATCGTGCCGGCTGACGCTGCCGTGCTAGGAGGCCTGTTCGCCAGCGCCTTTCTGGCCGGGTCCATTCTGCCGGCCCAGTCGGAAGCCGTGCTGGCGGCACTGCTGCTGGCCGGCCGGCCGGCGGCCTGGCTGCTGGTGCTGGTCGCCACCATCGGCAACGTGGCGGGCGCCGTGCTGAACTATGGGCTGGGCGCCGGTGCCGAGCGCTTCCGCCACCGCCGCTGGTTCCCGCTGTCGGC
>NZ_WMHO01000059.1 GCF_010994245.1 Sandarakinorhabdus rubra | reverse complement strand
CGATGCGCAGCGCCCCGCCCAGCAGGGCCGCCGCCGCGCGGCTGCCGTTGCCGCAGGCCGCCACCTCGCCGCCGTCGCTGTTCCAGAAGCGCAGCTTCACATCGGCCACCGTGCTGGGTTCGATCAGGACGAGTTGGTCAAAACCGATCCCGGTGTGGCGGTCGGCCAGCCGCTTCACCTGCACCGGGTTCAGCCGCACGGGCAGCGCACGCGCGTCGAGCACCAGGAAGTCATTGCCCAGCCCGTGCATCTTGGTGAAGTTGTGCAGCGCCATCACCGCGGGCGTTAGCCGCTGAGCGCGGTATCCGGCAAGTCATACTCGCCGCGCATCGTTATGCGGGCCTGGCCGCGCAGGATCACCGCATCGCCCACGAGCTCACACTCCAGCCAGCCACCGCGCCGGCTTGCCTGGTGGGCGGTGAAGCGGTTGCGCCCCAGCAGCCGCGCCCACAGCGGCGTGATCACGGCATGGGCGCTGCCGGTCACCGGGTCTTCGCCGATGCCGCAGGCCGGCACGAACACGCGGGAGAGAATATCGCTCTGCTCGCCCGGCGCGGTGGCAATCAGCATCAGGTCCACGCCCGGCGCCAGCGCCATGATGGCCGCCATGTCGGGAGTGAGGCCACGCACCTCGTCGGGCGAATCGAACAGCGCCACCAGATAGTCATTGCCGCGCGCCCACAGGTCTGACGGGCGAGCACCCAACGCCGCCGCCACGGCCGACACATCGGGCACCCGCCGTTCGGCCGGCCTCGCCGGCAGCCGCAGGGCATAGGCGCCATTCTCGCGCGCCACCACCAGTGTGCCGGCCTGCCGGGTGATGAAGCGCACCTCCGCCAGATCGGGCAGGGCATCGAGCACGACATGGCCGCTGGCCAGCGTGGCATGGCCGCAGAATCCGTCTTCCATGGCCGGGGTGAACCAGCGCAGCTGGAAATCGGCCTCGGCGCCATCATGGGGCACCAGATAGGCGGTTTCCGACAGGTTGTTGTCGGTCGCGATGCCCTGCAGCACGGCATCGGGCAGCCAGCGCGACAGCATCACCACCGCCGCCGGGTTGCCGGTGAAGGGCCCGGCGCCGAACGCATCGACCTGAACGAGCGGCAGGCGCATCAGGGATACACGAGGCCGAGCCGCCAGCCGTCGCCGTCGCGGGCATAAACTTCGCGGCTGTGCCAACGGGCCTCGTGCGCCTGCCAGAACTCGATGCGCGACGGCGTCACCCGCCAGCCGCTCCAGCGTGGCGGGCGCGGCACCTCGCCGGGGAAGCGGGCGGCGATTTCGGCGATGCGCGCCTCGAAAGTGGCGCGATCGGGCAACGGCTGGCTCTGCAGGCTGGCCCAGGCGCCCAGCTGGGAAGCGCGCGGGCGGGTGGCGAAATAGGCATCGGCCTCGGCGTCGGCCACCAGCGCGGCGCGGCCGCCGATGCGCACCTGGCGCTGCAGCGATTTCCAGTGGAAGTTCAGATGCACCTGGCCATTGCCGGCAATCTCGCGGCCCTTCTGGCTGTCGAGATTGGTGTAGAACACGAAGCCGCGTTCATCCCACGCCTTCAGCAGCACGACCCGCAGCGACGGCGCGCCATCGGCGCCCACGGTTGCCACGGCCATGGCATTGGGGTCATTGGGTTCGCCGGCTTCGGCCGCGGTCAGCCATTCGCCGAAGCGGGTGAACGGGGCAGGGTGGGGCAGCAGGCTCATGGCGAGGCGGTTAGCCTGCGCTTGCCCGGCTGTCACCCCGCCATCATGCCGCGCAGCGGATGCAGCGGGTGGCGGTGGGCAGGGCGGCCAGCCGCGCCGGTGCGATGTCACCGCCGCAGGCCGTGCACACGCCATATTCGCCCTTTTCAATGCGGGCCAGCGCGGCGAGAATCTGCTCGGCCTCGTGGATATTCTGCACCTCCAGCCCTTCGTTGGTGGCCAGTTCCTCCAGGTCATTGGCCTGATCGGCGAACTTGGCCGACAGCGGCTGGATGGTGGCCTGTTCCAGGCGGGCGATCTCGGCCTGCACCTCGGCAAGCCGGGCGCGCAGCGTGGCGGCGATCTCGTCGATGTTCATGCCCGTCGTCCTTTCCGGCTGCAGGTATCGCCACTGTGGGCGCCTGCCGCGCCGCTTCCCATCGTGGCGATTGCGTAGGCCGTGCCCCACATTGCAGCGGCGTAATAATCCGGCTATGGCGCCCGCACCCCCATCCTGCCGGAGACTGTCATGCGTTTCCCGTTGTTTCTGCCTGCCCTGTCCATCATCGCTGCCCCCGTCCTGGCCCAGCAGGGCCCGGCGCCGGGCGTGCCCACCAGCATCGAAGCGGCACGCCAGCAACGCCCGCCCGCACAGCCCGAATGGGTGATGACGATCGGCGTTGCGCCCATCTACGCCCCGGTGTGGCAGGGCAGTCGCGATCAGGGCCTGTCGATCTTCCCGGACGTGCGCCTCAACTACAAGGACACGCTGTTCCTCTCCATCCCCGATGGCCTGGGCTGGAACATGGTGAACCGCGACGGCTGGAAGCTCGGCCCGCTCGCGAAGATCCGCTTCCGCCGCCAGGAAGACACCGGCGGCTCGCCCTTCCTGATCTCCGGCGGCTCCACGGCGCTGCAGGGTATGGGCGATGTCGGCTTTGCCGGCGAGTTCGGCGGCTTTGCGCAGAAGAGCTTTGCCAAGGGCAGGCTGCGCGCCCGCGCCGAGCTGCGGCAGGGTACCGGCGGCCATGATGGCCTGATTGCCGATACCAATCTCAGCTGGAACGACCGCAAGCGCGACGCCAGCCTGTTGTGGAGCGCCGGCGTGCGCGCCACCTGGGCCAGCGGCAGCTTCACCAACGCCTATTTCGGCGTGAACGCCAGCCAGGCCGCCGCCACCGGCCTGCCGCAGTTCACCACGGGCAGCGGCCTAGTCAGCGCCGGGGTCAACGCCAGCCTGATCAAGCCGCTCGGTCGCTTCGGCAAGAATGGCGGCATCACCCTGTTCACCAGCTATGACCGGCTGGGCGATGTGGTGGCCAGCAGCAGCCTGATCCGCCAGCGCGGCCAGCGCGATCAGTTCGCCGTCGGGCTGGCCTATGGCTTCCGCTTCGGCCTGTGACGGCTGAGAGGGTCGCACCGCCCGATTTGCTCTGCTAGAGCAACTGCATGGATTCGCGTCGAGATTTCGATCCCATTGCGCCGATGGACAAGCGCGGCCGCGTCAATCTGCCGGTCTTCAACGCCTATGCCGAACAGCTGCGCCTTCATCCGCGCTTTGCCGAGGCGCGGACACGCTTTTGCCACGACGTGCCGGTCCGCTGGATGGAAACGCCGCTCAAGCGCTGGCTGATCGCCGACACCGGCGGTCTGGCGGTGGCGCTGTGCATCACCGGCATGCACCGGCTGTTCCCGGAACAGGGCGCCCAACTTCAGATGATCATCCGCACGCTCACTGCCGCCGGCGTCGCCAGCGCGGCGCGGGTGCGGGCGCTGGTGGACCAGCTCGCCCATCGCGGCGGCATCAGCATCGAGCCCAGCCCGGTGGACCGCCGCGCCCGCCGCCTGGTGCCCACCGAACTGATGGTGGAATCGCACCGCACATGGCTGGAATCGGTGCTGCCGGCGGTGAACATGGTCTTCACCCTGCCGCCGATTCCTGACGATCTCGCTGCGCGGCGCGAGCTCGCCTGCCGCTATGTCACCTCGATCATCATGCGCCAGTCGATGGACGGCTTCACCATCTATGATGGCTTTCCCGAAATGGCCGCCTTCATGGAACGCCGCCAGGGCTATCTCCTGATGCTCGATCTCGCGGCCCCCGGCAGCCTTGTGGTGCCGCTCAATCGCAGCAATGCCGCCCACCGCTATGGGGTCTCCCCCCAGCATGTCTCTGCCCTGCTGGGCCACGCGGAAGACGCCGGCTGGCTCACCCGCACCCCGGCCGGCGTGACCCTCGCACCCGACTTCGCCGAGCGCCTCGACATCTGGGTGGCCCGCGAACTTGCCATCGTGGGGCTGTGGCTGGAGCAGAAGCTGAAATAGGGGAAGGGCATTGCGGCCCGGATCAAGATTGCCGCACCACCAAGGGTGAACCGCAATGCGGCTGGTTCGGCAGGGTGTGCAATGATATTCTTTGGCCAATGTTCAGGGAGGATGGCATGCGGATCCTGATACCCGCTCTTGCGCTTGGCCTGTTGGCCGCTCCGGCCTATGCGGCCGGCGGCGGTGGCGGGGGTGGAATGTCGTCGGCGCCCAGTAGCAGCGGCCCGCAATATGATGCCGTGGCCGAATATCTGAAGGGCGTGTCCGCGCTCCAGGCCAAGGATTTCAAGGCCGCCAAGACCGCCTTCGATCACGCGCTGACGGTGTCGCCGCGGGATGCCAACACGCTGTATCTGGCCGGCGTGGCCCGCACGGGGCTGGGCGATCTGAAGGGCGCACGCAAGTTTTACGCCCGTGCCACGAAGCTCGATGCCAAGATGATCGTTGCCTGGCGCGATCTTGGCGTCACCGACGGCCAACTGGGCGAAAAGGTGAAGGCCCAGGAAACGCTGACCGCCATCCAGGCGCAGCGCAGCGCCTGTGCTGAAACCTGCCCGCAGGCGGCAGCCCTGAAGGAAGCCGATGAAGCTGTGGCCGCAGCGCTTTCCGGCGTGCCGGCCGGTGCAGCGGCGCCCACGGCAGGTGCGGAATCGGGGGCACTGCTGTTCGCGTCCAGCGACTTTGGCGACAGCCAGTATCTGGCCGCTGTCGCGCTGATCAACGATCGCAAATACGGCGAGGCGATCGAAGCGCTGAAATCGGCCCAGCGGGCCTTTGGCGCCCATCCCGATATCCTGACCTATCTGGGCTTTGCCAACCGCAAGCTGGGCCGTTTCGATATTGCCGAAGCCTATTACAAGGCCGCGCTTGCGGCAGCGCCGGGGCACCGCGGCGCCACGGAGTATTTCGGTGAGTTGATGGTCGAGCGGCGCGACATGGCCGGCGCGCGGCGGATGCTGGCCAGGCTTGACGCGCAGTGCCGTTTTGGCTGCACCGAAGCGGAGGAGCTGCGCGCTTGGATCAGCGTCGGACATTCACCACATTCGTCGTAACGCTGGTTTCGCTGTTCGCGGCTGGCATCGCCGGGGCCGCGAGCCTGCCATCGCCGCCCCTGCGCGAATTGCGCTGGCTAGATCCCGGCTTGCCGCGTGGGGAGGTGGTGCGGGCCCTGACGACCGAGCCGGCCGAATGCCTGGTGGCACCAGTGGATGCGGCGCAGCAGGCAAGGATCGCCATCGGGCGAGCGGTTTTTCGATCGCCGCTGCTGCTTGGCGGACAGGCGGCGCGGGCCGGCATTTCGTGCGCATCATGCCACCGCGCCGGTCGCGGCAATCCGCACTTTGTGTTTCCCGGTGTGTCGGGTGCACCCGGCACTGCTGATGTCACGAGCTCGCTGTTCAGCAGCAAGCGCGGCGACGGCATCTTCAATCCAAGGCCGATCCCCGATCTGGCGGTCAATCCGGCGACCGTCGATCGCAATCCGGCAAAGACCGATCTGAGCCGCTTCATCCATGGCCAGATCGTCGAGGAGTTCGACGGCCTGGAACCGCCTGCCGCCGTCCTCGCTGGACTTGCTGCCTATGTAGGCGCCCTGGGCGGACGATGCGGGGGCGATGTGGCGCGGACGGCAGTGGCTGAAGCGGGGGACGCCAAAGCAGCGGTTCTGGCGGCGCGGCAGCTTCTGGCAACCCGTGACCAGCCTGCGGCGCATCTGCTGCTGGCGGCGGCGCGGTCGGCACTGGGCCGGCTTGATGAACGTTATGCCAGCGTTTCCGGAATAGGTCGCCGTTTGGCGGCACGCGATGGCGAATTGCGGCAGGTGCAGGCGTTGGCGACGACTGATCCAGCCTCCGCCATCGGGGCGCTCGATGGCTGGAAGCGGCGGTTCGACAAGGATAGCGAGGCGATGGTCGCATCCCAGGATCGCTCGCTTTATTCGGCCCGGATGCTCGAAGCGGCACTGTCGACAACGCGATCTCGCTGAAGCTGCACCATGTCCAGTCTTGCACCAGCTGCCTCGGCCTTTGGACAGCCGGCGGACTGGCCATCGTGGGCCCGTGGCTGGAGCTGAAGTAGGGGGAGGGCCTAACCCTTCGCCTTGCGCGCCTTCTTCACCGGGGCAATCTCCGCACGTGGTGCCGCCTCGAGCAGCGGCGCCAGATATTTGCCCGTCCAGCTTGCCGCGCAGGCTGCCACGTCCTCGGGCGTGCCGACCACCACCACCTCGCCACCCTTGTCGCCGCCGTCCGGCCCCAGGTCGATGATCCAGTCGGCGGTCTTGATGACGTCGAGATTGTGCTCGATGACGACGACGCTGTTGCCCTGTTCGACAAGGGCGTGCAGCACTTCCAGCAGCTTGCGCACATCCTCGAAATGCAGGCCGGTGGTCGGCTCGTCGAGAATGTAGAGCGTGTTGCCGGTGGCCCGGCGGGCCAGTTCCTTGGCCAGCTTCACGCGCTGCGCCTCGCCGCCGGAGAGGGTGGTGGCCTGCTGGCCGATCTTGACATAGCCCAGCCCCACCTCGGCCAGCATGGCCAGCTTCTCGCGGATCGGCGGGACGGCCTTGAAGAACTCCACCCCGTCCTCGATCGTCATGTCGAGCACGTCGGCGATGGACTTGCCCTTGAACTTCACCTCCAGCGTTTCGCGGTTGTATCGGGCGCCGTGGCAGACATCGCAGGTGACATAGACATCGGGCAGGAAGTGCATCTCGATCTTGATGAGGCCATCGCCCGTGCAGGCCTCGCAGCGCCCGCCCTTCACGTTGA
The DNA here is from genome assembly GCF_010994245.1 of Sandarakinorhabdus rubra. Lineage (GTDB taxonomy): Bacteria > Pseudomonadota > Alphaproteobacteria > Sphingomonadales > Sphingomonadaceae > Sandarakinorhabdus > Sandarakinorhabdus rubra. Next base: position 6,077 of record NZ_WMHO01000059.1, on the reverse strand, counting down.
AGCTGAAGCGGCCGGGCTTGTAGCCGCGGGCGAGCGACTCCAGCAGGCCGGCGAACCAGTCACGTATGTTGGTGAAGCAGCCGGTGTAGGTGGCGGGGTTGGAGCGCGGCGTGCGGCCGATGGGGGACTGGTCGATGTCGATCACCTTGTCGAGGTGATGGAGGCCATCGAGGCCATCATGGGGCGCCGCCAGCACACGGGCGCCGTTCAGTTCGCGCGCTGCCGCGTTGAACAGCGTGTCGATGGTGAAGGTGGACTTGCCGCTGCCCGAAACGCCGGTGATGCAGGTGAAGGTGCCGAGCGGCACCGAGGCGGTGACGCCTTTCAGATTGTTGCCGCGGGCGTTCTTCACCGTGAGCTTCTTGCCCGTGCCCTTGCGGCGCACGGCCGGCACCGGGATGGCGCGGCGACCCGACAGATAGTCGCCGGTGATGCTGCCGGGTGTGGCGAGGATCTCGGCCAGCGTGCCCGATGCCACCACGGTGCCGCCATGCACGCCGGCGCCCGGCCCCATGTCGACGATATGATCGGCGAGGCGGATGGCGTCCTCGTCATGCTCCACCACCAGCACCGTGTTGCCAAGATCGCGCAACCGCTTGAGGGTGAGTAGCAGCCGGTCGTTGTCGCGCTGGTGCAGGCCGATCGATGGTTCATCGAGCACATAGAGCACGCCCGACAGGCCAGAGCCGATCTGGGAGGCAAGGCGGATGCGCTGGGATTCACCGCCCGACAGCGTGCCAGACTTGCGGTCAAGGTTGAGATAATCGAGGCCCACGTTGTCGAGGAAACCGAGGCGCTCGATAATCTCCTTAAGGATGCGGTCGCCGATGGCGCGCTGCTTGGGGGTGAGCTGGTCGGCGACGCCGCGTGCCCAGCGCAGCGCCTCGCCCACCGGGCGGCGCGCGGCCTGGGCAATGGTCTCGCCCGCCACCTTCACGCTCAAGGCCTCGGGCCGCAGCCGGTCGCCGTGGCACACCTCGCAGGGGGAGGGGGACTGGTAACGCTCCAACTCCTCGCGCATCCAGGCGCTTTCGGTGTTCAGCCTTTTCTCGAGATTGCGGACGACGCCTTCGAACGGCTTCGATACCTCATAGGCCTTGCGGCCATCCTCGAAGCGCAGCGCCACCGCCTTGCCGCCGGTGCCGAACAGGATTGCATGGCGCTGATCCTCGCGGAGATCGGCCCAGCGCGTCTTCAGCGTGAAGCCGTAGGCGCGGCCCAGGCTGGCCAGCACCTGCAGATAATAGGGCGAGGGCGGGTTTGACTTGGCCCATGGCGCCACCGCGCCCTTCTCCAGCGTCAGCGCGTGATTGGGGACGATCAGCTCGGGATCGAAATGCAGCTTCTCACCGAGGCCGTCACAGGCCGGGCAGGCACCCTGCGGCGCGTTGAAGCTGAACAGCCGCGGCTCGATCTCGGAGATGGTGAAGCCGGAAACCGGGCAGGCGAACTTCTCCGAGAAGAGGATGCGGCGCTCATGCTCCGGCGCATCGGCCGGGGCATCGGCCAGTTCGGCGATGGCCAGCCCCTCAGCCAGCTTGAGCGCGGTCTCGAAGCTTTCGGCGAGGCGGGATTCGAGGCCGGCCTTCACGGCCAACCGGTCCACCACCACGTCGATGTCGTGCTTGTATTTCTTGTCGAGCGCCGGCGCCTCCTCGATGGCGTGGAACTGGCCATCGATCTTCACGCGGGTGAAGCCGTCCTTCTGCAGTTGGACCAGTTCCTTGCGATACTCGCCCTTGCGCCCGCGCACGATGGGCGCCAGCAGATAGAGGCGCGTGCCCTCGGGGAGCGCCATCACCCGGTCCACCATCTGGCTCACCGTCTGCGCGGTGATCGGCAAGCCGGTGGCCGGGCTGTAGGGCACACCCACCCGCGCCCACAGCAGGCGAAGATAATCATAGATCTCGGTGACGGTGGCGACCGTGGAGCGCGGGTTCTTCGACGTCGTCTTCTGCTCGATGCTGATCGCCGGGGACAAGCCCTCGATATGATCGACATCTGGCTTCGACATCATCTCCAGGAACTGGCGCGCATAGGCCGACAGTGATTCGACATAGCGACGCTGGCCTTCGGCATAGATGGTGTCGAAGGCGAGGGAGGATTTGCCGGACCCGGACAGGCCGGTGATGACGGTGAGGGCGTTCTTCGGCAGGTCGACATCGACCCCCTTCAGATTGTGCTCGCGCGCGCCGCGCACCTCGATGCGGTTCAGCATGACCGGTTCAGCATGGCAGGCGGCAAGCTCCCCTGGTGGCGCAGCCGCACACAACGGCCGGACGAACGCCGTTAGGCCCGGGCAGCGACCATGACAAGCGCAGCCGTGCCGCAGGCAGCGGACACGGCAAGGACCGGCGAAGGGTCTCTGTCAGGCGGACACAAAAACACGCACCGGAGCGCGGCATGCACGCACCAGCCCGGCCTTGCGCCAAGCGCCAATGATTACCCGAACCGAGCGGGTGGACGTGCCGTCCTGACCAGTGCCATCGCCCGTCTGTGGGGTTAACGGGGGCGATGACGGATGTTGCAGCCGGACATGGGGTTAACGCCGGTGGCAACGGGGTCTTCTGGGTCAGGTCAGTCTGGCACGTCCTGTCCGCATACTTCTATCAGGGGCTGATAGAATTCTTCGGGTTCAACGATTTACAGCCCGAGCAGCCGACGGGTCCGGCCCTCCAGCCAAGTGCCGGCGACCAAGGCCGCCATCACCGCGTAGGACCAGAAGATCAGCCCAACGGCATAGGCCCAGGCAAAATCCCCCTGTTCAGCAAAGCTCGCCATGTGGACGACCGTGCCAACAAACTGGAACGCGGCAGCATACATCGGCCAGAAGCGGTCAGACCGCAGCGCCAGCACGACCAACCCCGCCAGCACCATCATGTCCACGCCCAGCACACCGACTTCGGTGCTGGCATAGAAATGCTGGTTGGCAAGGGTGGAGGCCAGTGTGGCCACCGCAAATCCGAACGCGGCAAGCTGTTCGTCGCGACCGCCCCAGCGCCAGGCCATCACGCAGGCCATGACCAGGAACAAAATACCGAGGATCGCAAACATCCCTACCCCCTTTCACACAACCGTGCGAACCCCGCTCCCGAAGGAGCGGGGCCCAGCAAGGCTCAGGCCGCCACGGTGAGGTGGCGCGGTTCCGGGGCAGTGGTGTCCAGCGCGCCACGGGTGCGCGGCTTGGTCAGGTCGTTGAACATCACCTGGCCCAGGCCAATCTGATCCTGCGCATCGCGCAGGGCCTGGTGGGTTTCGATGATGCGAGCACGGGCCTGGATCAGCTGCTGGCAGGTTTCCACGGCACCCATGAGGGCGTCCTGACCAATGCAAGCGGCGAGATGCGCGTCCTGGCGGGCCATCGGCATGACCGCGGTGAGCTGCGCGACGGCAGCAACGGCGGCATCAATGGCGGACTCGGCGGCAAACAGTTGCTCGGCAACCCGGTTCGCCGCGAGACGACGTTCTTTCAGCATGGCTCAATCCTTTTTTGGCTCAAAAAAGACTGGCAGCTGATACGCGCAGCCAGTTGGGATGGACGCCCTTTCCGGACGCCAAAGCAACTGGTTCCGGAAGGTCTATATCAAGGTCTTGAGCGCAGCCAAGGCAGCGAGGACGCTGCCGAAGGTGAGCGCTGACCCAAACGCGATGAACATCATCCAACCGAGACGATGACCCACCGGCAGATCATTACGCCTGCCCCAGGGTCGCGTGTTCAGGAATGGCCGGGCATCAACGCCAGGGTCGGGGGCTGCAATGCCCGGCCAGTCCGTTGCAAGCGTTGCCGCTGAAGCAACATTGCCTGCTGATGCAACGGGCTGGGCGAGGGAGCCGCCGGCTGGATCAGCGACCAGCTTGTTCTGGTTCTGGTGCAGCGTCCTAGCGAGGGATCCATGTTCAAGCTGTTTGGGGTCGCTGGAACGGATGGAGGCTGCACCAGCCCCTTCCGAAGCCGGTGACCCCATTTTCGCCAGATCAGCCTCACCGGCAATCTCCGGTGCTTGGTATATCAGGGGCTGATAGCCATCGGCGGCGATATCAGCGGCCGGACGGGCGAAATCCCCAACAATTCCAGTAGCAAGCTCTTCCGCCATCAGGGCCCGCGCCGCTTCGATGCGGCTGGTCACCTCAAGCTTGCGGATGGCCTGGCGCAGCCGCATATCAACGGTGTGCGGCGAAACGCCGAGCTGGCGGGCAATGTCCTTGGAGGTCATGTGCTGATAGACCAGACGCAGGCAATCACGCTCCGCGTCGGTCAACAGCATCACGCGCTGGTCGCGCTGGCCTTCATGAGATGACTGTTTTACCACGCTATAACGGTTCGTTGCGGCGCGCGAAAAGTCAAGCGCGCAACCATCGCCGAACCCGTTCTTTTCCAGCATACGACCTGTAAGCATTGCCGCGACCCCATGCGACTTCGTTAACCCAGTCGCCCTTATCCCTCTTTCACGATGGTCATACAAGGCCAAACCAGGGTTTTTCGCGTGGCGGGATGCCACAACATGGCCTTTTGTTCGCTCGATGTTCGCGAATTAATCTAAGCTAACGAAAAATAACGCAGTTTTTTGACTTTCGGGGGCCTTCGAGCGAATCACCCGGCCGCCGAGTCGGCCCCGCCAAAGCCGGGGGCTTTCGCTCCTTCGGCAGCCCTGTCACGATGGTGACTTATCAACGATTGAGATGGGGCTGGACAGGCTGATGGGCTGGGAAACCGAGATCGAGGAACTGGAGCGCCGGCGCCTTGCCGCGCAGGCAATGGGAGGACCGGACAAGCTTGCCCGCCAGCGCGAGCATGGAAAGCTTAACGCCCGCGAACGGATCGCGGCGCTGGTCGATCCCGGGAGTTTCCACGAGATCGGCGCACTCGCCGGCTTTGCCACCCGTGACGCGGCCGGAGAGATCACCGCCTTCCAGCCGGCCAACTTCCTGTTCGGCCATGCCAGCATCAATGGCCGGCCGGTGGTTGCCACCGCCGATGATTTCACCGTGCGCGGCGGCGCCGCCGATGCCAGCCTGCACCGCAAGCTCATCGCTGCCGAACAGCTGGCCAGTGAATATCGCCTGCCGCTGATCCGCATGATCGAAGGCACCGGCGGCGGTGGCAGCGTCCGCACGCTGGAACAGTCGGGCTACACCTATATCCCCGAGATCCCGGGCTGGGAGCTGATGACCGCCAACCTGAGCCAGGTGCCGGTGGTGGCGCTGGGGCTGGGGCCGGTGGCGGGGCTGGGCGCTGGCCGCATGGTGATGGCGCATTACAGCCTCCTGGTCGATGGCCTCGCCCAGATGTTCGTCGCCGGGCCGCCGGTGGTTGCCGCCGCCGGTGAGCAGCGCACCAAGGAGGAGCTGGGCGGTGCCGCCATCCACGCCGGCAATGGCGCGGTGGACGACCGGGTGGCCAACGAGGCCGAAGCCATGCTGCGCACGCGCTGGTTCCTCTCCTACCTGCCATCCTCGGTGGACGAGCTGCCGGCGCGCGCGGCGTGCAACGATCCGCCAGCCCGCGCCGAGGACTGGCTCATCGGCGCCGTGCCGCGCGATCCGCGCCGCCTTTACCCGGTGCGCCCGATCGTCGAGGCCATCGTGGACTTGGGGTCCTGGTTCGAGATCGGGCGGGAATGGGGCACCGGCGTCGTCACCGGCCTCGCGCGGCTTGATGGCTGGCCGGTGGCGGTCATCGCCTCCAACCCCGAAAGCCTGGGCGGCCTGTGGACGGCAGCCACCGCCCGCAAGGTCGAACGCATGGTGGACCTGGCCGATACCTTCCACCTGCCACTGATACAGCTGGTCGACAATCCCGGCTTCCTGATCGGCCGCCGCGCCGAGGACGAGGCGACAATCCGCTGGGGTTCCAGGGCCTTGGCAGCCATATATCAATCATCGGTACCCTGGGCCTGCGTGATCATGCGCAAGGCCTATGGCATGGCCGGCAGCGGCCACGCACCCGCCGATCGTTTCCGCTGGCGCCTCGCCTGGCCGTCTGGCGACTGGGGCAGCCTGCCGATCGCCGGCGGTCTGGAGGCGGCCTACCGCGCCGAGCTGGAGGCCGCGCCCGACCCGGCGGCGCGTCTTGCCGA
>NZ_WMHO01000058.1 GCF_010994245.1 Sandarakinorhabdus rubra | reverse complement strand
CGGCCACCACGCGGGCGAAATCGGTGCGCCCGGCGGCGAATTCCGCCCACAGGCTGTCGGCCGTCACCATCGCCTCGCGCTCCGGCAGGGCGGCGGCGGCGGCGATCAGCCGGTCCCAGCCCGCATTGTCGAGGCTGAAGCGATAATAGCCGGCCCCGTTGGCGTTGGGCACCAGCGCCGCCGCGGTGCCGACCAGCGGCGGAACCGTGGCGCTTTCCTCGCTGAGCAGGGTGCACGCCTTGCCGTCACCGCGCGACAGGCACAGCGGGATCTGCCAGCGCCGCAGCATCCGATCCGTGGCGATGCCCAGCGGCACATAGCGCGATTGCGACAGGCTGATGCCGGTGGCGGCATCGCGCACCGTCACCAGCGGCACGCCGGTCTGATCGGTGAAGCTGCGCAAGGCTGGCACCAGCCGCGGGTTGCCGCTGGCTTCGGCGACACTGGCGAAGAAATCTTCGGCACTGGCGTTCCGATACGCATAGCGATTGAGGTGCAGCTGCACCCCCTTGCGGAAATTCTCCTCGCCCACAAAGCTTTCGAACATCGAAACCGTCTGGGCGCCCTTCAGATAGGTGATCGAATCAAAGGCGCTGATCACCTGGTCGTTGCGGCTGATCTCCTGCCGGATCGGGCGGCCACGGCCCAGCGAATCGGTGTCCATGGCGGTGAAGGCATCGGCCACTTCGCCCGCCGCGATGCCCAGGTCCGGACGCCAGCGGTGCGCCGTCTTGTTGCCCATCCATTCGGCGAAGCTCTCGTTCAGCCAGATGTCGGTCCACCAGGTCGGCGTGACGAGATCGCCGAACCACTGGTGGGCCAGTTCGTGAGCGGCCACCGTGCCGAAGCCGCGCATCTGGCTGGGCGGCGGCGCGTCACCCAGCAGGATCAGCGTGTCCTGGAACAGGATCAGGCCGGCGTTCTCCATGGCCCCGCCCATCACTGGCGAGGCGATGAAATCGAGCTTTTCATAGGGGTAGGCGATGCCGAAATAGTCCTCGAGCAGGCCGACGATCTTCGGCGTTTCGGCCAGCGTGGTCGCCATGCGGGGCGCTTGGCCCTTGGTGGCGATCACCCGGAAGGCGAGCGGGGTCTTGCGCACCGCATTGGCCGGGATGGTTGTTTCACGCACGTCGAAATCGCCGATGCCCACCGCCACCAGATAGGTGGGCAGCGGTTTCGATGGCGCGAAGCGGTGGGTGGTCCAGCCGGCTCGGGTGGTGCTGCCCACTTCCGGCGTGTTGGCAAAGGCCTTGAGGCGGCTCGGCACAGTGAGGCTGACGGTGAAGGGCACCTTGAAGCCCGGCTCGTCAAAGCCCGGGAACATGCGGCGTGCGTCCAGTGGCTCCATCTGGGTCCAGGCATACCAGTCCTCGCCCACCTTGGCGCGGAACAGGCCTTCGGCGCCCTCGCGGAAACCGGTGCTGTAATCGAAGCGCAGCGTCACCCTGCCGGCCGGCAGATTGCCCGGTAGGTCGAGCCGGGCGACGCCGGAAGGATCCACCTCACTATAGCGCGCCTTCAGCACGCGCTTGCCCACCACCACGTCGGCGCGGGTCACCTTCAGGCCCAGACCATGCAGGAACACCGTCCGGCTGGGCGCCTTCACGGTGGCATCGATCTCGACATGGCCGCTGTAGTCGGCCTGCGCCGGATCGGCCTTCAGATCGATGCGATAGGCGGTGGGGCGCACCGTGTCGGGCAGGCGGCCCAGCGGCACGGCCTGTGCCAGGGCCGGGGCAGCGATCAGGGTGGCGGCAAGCAGGGCGGAACGGCGCATCATCATGTCCTTCGGCTGGGCTGCGCCGTTGGTGCCGCGCAGCCCACCCGAAGGCAAGGCTAGAGAATATATTTCGACAGGTCGCGATTGCCGGCGATGTCGGCCAGTTCCCGCGCCACGAAAGCGGCGTCCACGCTCACCGTTTCGCCGCCGCGGTCGCTGGCCTCGAAGCTGACGCTCTCCAGCAACTTCTCCATGACCGTGTGCAGCCTTCGGGCGCCGATATTCTCCACCGTCTCGTTCACCTGGGCGGCAGTACGGGCGATGGCGTCGATGCCGTCCGCCGTGATAGTCAGCGTCACGCCCTCGGTGGCCAGCAGGGCGGCATATTGGCGGATCAGGCTGGCATCTGTGTCATTGAGGATGCGGCGGAAATCATCCTCTGTCAGGCCCTTCAGCTCGACGCGGATCGGCAGCCGGCCCTGCAGTTCGGGCAGCAGGTCAGAGGGTTTCGCCACGTGGAAGGCGCCCGAGGCGATGAACAGCACATGGTCGGTCTTCACCGGGCCATACTTGGTGGCAACCGTGGTGCCTTCGATCAGCGGCAGCAGGTCGCGTTGCACACCCTCGCGGGAAACGCTGCCGCCGCGCACGTCCGACACGGCGATCTTGTCGACCTCGTCCAGGAACACGATGCCGTTGGCCTCGGCGTTGCGCACCGCCTCGCGCTGGATGTCCTCGTCGTCGAGGCGCTTGTCCGACTCTTCGGCCAGCAGCGCGTCCCACGCCGCACCCACCTTCATCTTGCGGCGCTTGGTGCGCCCGCCCATCGCTTTCGCCATCATGTCCGACAGGTTGATCATGCCCACCTGACCGGGCTGCATGCCGGGCAGCTCGAAGCTGGGGGCAGCTTCGGCCAACTCGATCTCCACCTCGCGGTCCTTCAGGTCGCCGGCTTCGAAGCGCTGGCGGAAGGCCAGCCGCGTCGCCTCGCTGGCGTCCTTGCCCACCAGCGCGTCGAGCAGCCGGGCCATGGCGGCGTCGGCGGCCTTGTCCTTCACGGCGGCGCGGCGTGTCTCGCGCACCAGCCGGATCGATTCCTCGACCAGGTCGCGGATGATCGAATCGACGTCGCGGCCGACATAGCCGACCTCGGTGAACTTGGTGGCTTCCACCTTGATGAACGGGGCATTCGCCAGCCTGGCGAGCCGCCGGCTGATCTCGGTCTTGCCGCAGCCGGTGGGGCCGATCATCAGGATATTCTTGGGCACCACTTCATCGCGCAGATCGTCCGGCAGCTGCTGGCGGCGCCAGCGGTTCCTGAGTGCCACGGCGACGGCGCGCTTGGCATCGTCCTGCCCGATGATGTGGCGATCCAGCGCGGCAACGATCTGGCGGGGAGTCAGGTCGGCACTCACAGTTCGATCGCTTCCACGGTCAGTTCCTCGTTCGTGTAGACGCACAGATCGGCCGCGATCTTCATGGCGCGGCGTGCGATGGTCTCGGCGCTGTGGTCGCTGTCGGCGAGTGCGCGCGCGGCGGCCAACGCGAAATTGCCGCCTGACCCGATGGCGGCCACACCGCCCACCGGTTCCAGCACGTCGCCGTTGCCGGTGATCACCAGCGTCACCTCGCGGTCAGCCACGATCATCATGGCTTCGAGGCGCCTGAGATAGCGATCGGTGCGCCAGTCCTTGGCGAGCTCGACGGCGGCGCGCAGCAGCTGGCCGGGGTGACGCTCCAGCTTGGCCTCCAGCCGTTCGAACAGGGTGAAGGCATCGGCCGTGGCACCGGCAAAGCCGCCGATCACCTCGCCCTTGGGGCCGAGGCGCCGGACCTTCTTCGCATTGGGCTTCATCACCGTCTGCCCCATCGTCACCTGGCCATCGCCGGCAACGACGACCTGGCCAGCCTTGCGGACGGACACGATGGTGGTGCCGTGGAATTGCGGGAGTTCGCTCATAGGGTGCCTTTCGTTGGCCCCATGTAGGACGCCAGCGGGCGAGTTGAAGGGGTCAGGGCTTGCGGCGGCGGACCTGCGCCGTCTTGCCGTCTGCAGCGATGCCTTGTTCATAAGTGTCGTTGAGCGCCGTCAGCAATTTCTTCAGCGAGGCAAAGCCCGTCTTCTTGAGATAAGCGTTCTCTGATTTGCGAATTGCCGTCCCGAGGGCGCTGAGGCTTAGCCATTCCGACCCGGACGCTTCAAAGGCCGCATCAATCCATGCTTTGGCCCGCGAAGGGTGTCGTTGCACCACCGGGCCTTGGACTGATTTCGATGCGGCCTTTGGCTCGGCAGAGACATGAACCGCCGCGGCCGTGCTGCCCTTCAATCGATGAAAGTGATTACAGGCGTTTGCCAAGCTGGCCGGCGCCTTTGCCTCGCCAAAGCCGTGTACCGCACAGTCTGCCTCACGTAGGCGGATAATCAGGCGTGCATAATCTCTGTCAGATGTGACGATGCAGAAAATATCCGGCCGGTTGCTGTGCAAAAGGTCCACGGCGTCAATGGCAAGGGCCATGTCGGTGCCGTTCTTGCCACCCGTTGGTTGCACATGGACGGCCGCAATGGCGTGCTTGTCCATGGCAGCCAGCCAGTCCTTCATGCGACCGTTCTGGAAATCGCCATAAAGCCGGCGGACACTGGTCGTGCCAAGCGCCGCAATGATCGCGAAAAGTGAATCCGCATAGCTGCCGGTCAGATTGTCGCCGTCAATGAGAACGACAATTCGTTTGGCTCCACCGGACGTACTCATCGGAACAGCGTGCCAATCCAGCCCCGTTGCCGCAAGAGGGCGGGTGAACTTGCCCCTCATGGCGCAATGCTCTAGGCGCACGCTCCAAGGAGCCAGGCCGATGAGCGCGCGCACAGCAACGATCCAGCGCAACACCAAGGAAACCCAGGTCGAGGTGCACGTGAACCTCGACGGCGCCGGCGTGTATGATGTTTCGACCGGCATCGGCTTCCTCGATCACATGCTGGAGCAGCTGTCGCGGCACAGCCTCATCGACCTCACCATCAAGACGGTGGGCGACCTGCACATCGATGGCCACCACACCACCGAGGATACCGGCATCGCGCTGGGCGAGGCGGTGGCCAAGGCGCTGGGCGACCGGCGCGGCATCACCCGTTATGGCGATGCGCTGATCCCGATGGACGAGACGCTGACCCGCGTGGCGCTCGACATTTCGGGGCGGCCCTATCTGGTGTGGCGCACCAACTTCTCGCAACCCAAGCTGGGCACGCTCGACACCGAGATGTTCAAGGAATTCTTCGCCGCCTTTGCCGGCAGCGCGGGGATCACCCTGCACATCGAGACGCTCTATGGCGTCAACAATCACCATATCGCCGAAAGCTGCTTCAAGGGCCTGGCGCGGGCGCTGCGCGCGGCGGTCGCCATCGATCCGCGCAAGGCGGATGCCATTCCGTCAACCAAGGGCACCCTTGGTGGTGTCTGACACGGTCGCGCTGATCGATTATGGCGCCGGCAACCTGCGTTCTGCGGCCAGAGCGCTGGAGCGGGCCGGCGCCCGCGTGGTGGTCACCGACGATCCGGCGGTGATCGCAGGCGCAGGCCGCATCGTGCTGCCCGGCGTCGGCGCCTTCGCCCAGTGCATTGGCCAGCTGCGCGAGAAGACCGGCATCGAGGCGGCGCTGAACGAGGCCGTCAATGGCCGCGGCGTGCCGTTCCTCGGCATCTGTGTGGGCATGCAGCTGCTCGCCAGCGAGGGCCACGAACATGGCACCCACAAGGGTCTGGGCTGGCTGCCGGGCATTGTCGCCCGCATGGCGCCGGCCGATCCCGGGCTGAAGATCCCGCACATGGGCTGGAACCGCGTCGAAGCGGTGAATGGCGCCGCCGTGCCGTCGGGCGACGCCTATTTCGTGCACTCCTACGCCTTCACGCCCGATGATCCCGCCGATGTGCAGGCGGTGTCGGATCACGGCGGGCGCTTTGCGGCCATCGTGAAGCGCGGGCACATCACTGGCGTGCAGTTCCACCCGGAAAAGAGCCAGGCCTATGGGCTGGCCTTCCTGTCCAACTGGCTCGCGTCATGATCATCTTCCCGGCCATTGACCTGAAGGGCGGCCAGTGTGTGCGGCTGGCCGAAGGCGACATGAACCGCGCCACCGTCTATGCCGATGATCCGGCCGCGCAGGCCGCGCTGTTCCGTGCGGCAGGCGCCACGCATCTGCACGTCGTCGATCTGGATGGCGCCTTTGCCGGTGACAGCCGCAATGCCGCCGGCGTCAAGGCGGCGCTGTCCGGGTTCGGTGCAGGAAAGGTCCAGGTTGGTGGTGGCATACGCACCGCTGCGCATGTGGAAGGCTGGCTTGCCGCCGGCGTGTGGCGCGTGGTTATGGGCACGGCCGCGCTCGACAATCCCGATCTGGTGCGCGGCCTTGCCGCCGATCACCCGGCCCGCATCGTCGTCGCGGTGGATGCCCGCGATGGCCTGGTGGCGACGCGCGGCTGGGCCGATGTGTCGACGCTGCCGGTTGCCGATCTTGCCCGCCGTTTCGAGGATGCCGGGGTGGCCGCCGTGCTGTTCACCGATGTCGGGCGCGACGGCATGCTGAAGGGCGTCAATGTCGAGGCGACCGTGGCGCTGGCCGCCGCAACCTCGCTGCCGGTGATTGCCAGCGGCGGCGTGGCCTCCATCGCCGATATCCATGCGCTTGTTGGCAAGCCCGGCATCGAAGGCGTCATCACCGGCCGCGCGCTCTATGATGGCCGGCTCGATCTGGCCGAGGCCATACAGGTGGCGCAATGACGCTCGCCGTGCGCATCATCCCCTGTCTCGACGTTGCTGGCGGGCGCGTCGTGAAGGGCGTCAACTTTGTTGCCCTGCGCGATGCGGGCGATCCGGTGCAGGCGGCCGCTGCCTATGATGCCGCCGGCGCCGACGAGCTCTGCTTCCTCGACATCACCGCCAGTCACGAAGGGCGCGGCACCCTGCTCGACATCGTCGAGCGCACCGCCGATCAATGCTTCATGCCGCTGACCGTGGGTGGCGGCGTGCGCAGCGTGGCCGATGCCCGCGCGCTGCTGCTGGCCGGGGCCGACAAGGTGGCGGTGAACAGCGCCGCCGTCGCGCGCCCCGCGCTGATTGGCGAGCTGGCCATGCGCTTTGGCGAGCAATGCGTGGTGGTGGCGGTGGACGCCAAGCAGGTGTCACCCGGAAAATGGGAAATCTTCACCCACGGCGGCCGCACGCCCACCGGCATTGATGCCGTGGCCTATGCCATCGAAGCCGCACGGCTGGGCGCTGGCGAGATCTTGCTGACCTCCATGGACCGCGACGGGACGAAGGCCGGCTATGACCTGGCGCTCACCCGCGCCATTGCCGATGCGGTGCCGGTGCCGGTGGTTGCCTCGGGCGGGGTCGGCAGCGTGGCCGATCTTGTCAGCGGGGTGCGCGAGGGTCATGCTTCGGCCGTGCTGGCAGCGTCCATCTTCCACTTTGGTGAAGTCAGCATCGGGCAGGCCCGCGCGGCGCTGGCCGCGGCCGGCCTGCCTGTGCGGGAGGTGTTTCATGGAGCGCTTTGATCAGTTGCTGGCCACCGTCGTCGCGCGGCGTGGTGCCGATCCCGAAACCTCCTATGTCGCCCGGCTCACCGCCAAGGGCCGCGCCAAGCTGGCCCAGAAGCTGGGCGAGGAGGCGGTGGAGGTGGTGATCGCCGCCATCGAGGATGATCGCCGCGCCATCGTGTCGGAAAGCGCCGACCTGATGTTCCACCTTGCCGTGCTGCTCGCCGATGCCGGGCTGACGTTTGACGATGTGCGCGCCGAACTGGCCCGCCGCGAAGGCACGTCGGGCCTCGAGGAAAAGTCTAAGCGATCCGGCTGAAGGCTTTCAGCTTGCGCGCCGTGGCCTGCGCCGCCCGTGCATCCCCCTTGGCCAAGGCGGCCGCCAACTCGATCCCGAAGCGTTTCTGCAGCGCTTCGAAGCCGTCGCCGGCAGGCAGCGTCTCGATGCCCTTCAGCACGGCTGCCGCCCGTGCCGCATTGTCGGCATCGAGGTCGAGCAGGGCGATGGCGAAGAAGGTGCGGGTGGAGGGCAGGCCAGGCGCCAGCTTGAGCGCCTGCGCATAGCAGCGTTCCATCTCGCTCTTCTTCGCGCCCAGTGCCGTGCCGGCCAGGAAGCTGCCCACCGTCGCGATGCTGCCGCCATGCCAGCCGCCCAGCGCGGCCCAGGCCAGGCTGTTGTCGGGATGGGCAGCGCGGACCGCCTCGAACCGGCGCCGCGTCTCTTTGGCGAGGCCGATGCCGCGGGTGAGCTGGGCGCGATAGCCGATGGCCACCGCCTTCTGCAGCTGCGCCTCGACATTGCCCGGCGCGCGCGCCAGGGCGGCATCGAAATCGGCTTCGGCTTCGGCCACCAGCGCCAGTGCCTGGGCCTTCTCCGCTGTCTGGTAGCCGGCGATCGCCAGCCGCGCGCGGCCGGCCAGGATCAGGCCCGCCACGTCATTTTCGGTCCGGCCGGAGCGGGCTGCTGCCGCCCAGTTCCCGGCGCGGAAATCATCGACGGCTGCCGCCTGTGCCGGGGCGGCAAGGGCGACCAGCAGCGCCAGCAGCAGCGTTGCCGGGGCTGTCGTCGGGCCGCAGCGGGACAGGGCGTTTGTCATGGCACCAGTGTCATCGCTCCACGCGGTCGGGGCAAGCTTATTGCGCGCGCACCATTGCCGCAGCGGGTGATCCCGCCGACGCAAATGGGGTAGCCGTCAAAGTGGCAGCCATACGAAGTCGACAAGAAATATCGACGCTCAATTCCACAAAAATTGCAGGGACCTTGACTTTCTTCGAGATCAGCCCCAAATGGCGCTTGCTATCGTCGCCTGCGACGGAAATTGATACCGGTTCTCGCCGATCTCCTTCTCCTCCCACGCACTCAGCACCATCCGCACCTTTGCGGGTGGGTTTCTTGTTTTCGTGAAAGGAAAACACCCATGATCACCGGAACCGTCAAATTCTTCAATGCCGACAAGGGCTATGGTTTCATCTCGCCGGAAAACGGTGGCGATGACAACTTCGTGCACATCAGCGCCGTCGAACGCGCCGGCATGCGCACCTTGGACAAGGATCAGCGCATCTCCTACGAACTGGAAACCGATCGCCGCGGCAAGACCTCGGCCGTCAATCTCCAGTCTGCTTGAGAGCAACTGACCGATCGGGCGCGGCGGGCACAGGCTCGCCGCGCCCAGATCAACAAATGCGCCGCCTTGGCGCCCCCTCCGTTTCGAAGGACCTGCCATGCGCGCCACCAGCGAGTTCCTCGAAACCCAGATTCTCTCGTGCGCGCGGATGGCGGCCGATGCCGGCCTGTCCAACCAGCGCGCCATGTTCCTGCGCGCCCAGGCTGCCTGGCAGGCCCTGGCCGACAAGGAATCCGTCGTGCAGGCCGAACGCATCAAGCGCACGCCGGCCTGAGCCACCGCACCAGCGGTTGGACATCGCAGCCCCGTCACGCAATACTCCGCCCGGTTGAACCGACAGCGGAGCGCAGTGGCATGAGCGATCTTCAAGGCAAGACAGCGATGGTGCTGGGTGGCAGCCGCGGCATCGGAGCGGCGATCGTGCGCCAGCTGGCCGCCGCCGGCGCCAGTGTGATCTTCAGCTATTCGGGCTCTCCCGATGCGGCGGCGGCGGTGGCGGCCGAGACGGGCGCGACGGCGGTGAAGGCCGACAGCGCGAACCGCGACGAACTGATTGCCGCGGTGGCCGCTGCCGGCCCGCTCGACATCATGGTGGTCAACGCCGGCGTCGCCATCATGGGCGATCCGCTGAAGCTGGATCCCGCTGCCGTTGACAGGCTGATCGACATCAACGTGCGCGCCGTCTATTTCGCCGGGGTGGAGGCCGGGCGCCAGATGCGCGACAATGGCCGCATCATCATCATAGGCTCGGTGAACGGTGACCGTGTACCGGGGCCGGGCTTCACCGCCTATGCCATGTCCAAATCCGCCGTGCAGGGCATCGGCCGCGGCCTCGCCCGCGACTTCGGCGGGCGCGGCATCACCGTGAACGTGGTGCAACCCGGCCCGGTCGATACCGACATGAACCCGGCAGAAGGGCCGCTCGCCAAGATGCTGCACGGGATCATGGCCATCCCCCGCCACGCCCACGCCGAAGAGATCGCCGCCCTGGTCCTGTTCCTCGCCAGCCCGGCCGCCGCGATGATCACGGGCACGACGCAGACGATTGATGGCGGGATGGGGATCTAGCGCACGGTTGCAGACGGGTCGCTGGTCTGGGTCCGCAACTGGCCGACAATAAGCGCCACCATGTTGGCGATGACGTCGGGCGCCTCTTCCACGGCCAAGCCGTGATCGAGCAACCGGAATGCCGCGTCCGCGCCAGACAGGCTCAGCAGCATTGCGGCCGCCTGCCTGGTTGCGTCGGCCGGCGCACCAATCGCCTCGACAGCCTGGCGGACGGCGGCCAACCGATCGACCCGGCGGCGGTCGCGCACGGTTCGCCAGGCGCCTCGGCCGAACGCCAGCGATCGGGTGATCGGATGTTTCAGCGCCTGCCGGTGAATATCGCGGAAATAGCGGACGAGATCGTCTGGCCCCGCGCACAGCACCACGCCTTCGGGGTAGAGCTGGTGGTCCAGCCACTCTGCCAGGGCCGCAACCTGGCTTTCCTCATTTGGGAAATGAACATGCACCGTGCGCAGCGAAACGCCGGCGCGCGCTGCCGCCGCACTGGGGGAAAGCCGGTCATTGCCCTCTGACAGTTGCTCGGCAAAGGCTGCCAGAATTGCGGCACGGGTGGCCTGCGCCTTCTCCTCGCGCTTCGGGCTGACATAGGTGCGGGTGGTCACGGCAGGAAGTTGATCCCATTCTGGGCCCCAACCCGCACGACGCCGGCGATATCGGGCGGGTTCATTTCGACTTCGCTCGACACTTGCTTGAAGAAGCGCGCCGCGTTGCCCTTGGTGACGATCGTCAGGAAGCGGGTTTCATCGATGGTGGTGTAACCGTGCGGCGTGTTGGCGGGAACATGGGCGTAGTCGCCGGGGCGAAGGCGCCTTGTCGTGCCATCGACATGCACGTCCATTTCGCCAGACAGCACGACGTAGACTTCTTCCCACTTGTGAGTGTGCGGCGGCGGGCCGCCGCCTGGTGTACCGGTGGTGTCGAAAATCTCGATGGACGATCCCATGGCGTTGGTGAGCATAGGGCGCAGCGTTTCGCCCAGCACGACATAGGTATTGTCTGCGCTGGTGGGTTCGGTGTGCGGCATGACAGCCTCCAGATTTCGCTGCACGAAAATGCAGCCAAATCTGGATATACTTGGTTGCGTCCCAGTGCAACCAAATTTGTAGAGCGCCAGGTCAGGCGTTGGCCGCCGCCAGCGCGTCCGCAATCAGCGCCCGGCTCTGCCCCAGCCCATAGAGCGCGATGAAGCCGCCCATGCGGGGGCCGTTCTCGCTGCCGATCAGGATTTCGTACAGCGCCTTGAACCAGTCGCGCAGGTTGGCATAGCCGGCGGCCTTGCCGGCCTCGTAAACCTCGAACTGGTAGGCTTCGGCATCCGCAGTCTCGCCGAGCGCGGCGAGGCGGGAGTCGAGGTCGCGCAGGGCCGCCGCTTCCGCTTCGGTCGGCGCGCGCCGCTTCAGGCCCGGCACCACGAAATCGCGCGCATAGGCCGCCGCGTGATGCACCAGCCTGTCGAGCAGCGGGTGCGTTTCAGGCGACGAGCCTGGCGCATACTTCCTGACAAAACCCCACAGCCGCGCCGGGTCGTCGGTGGCGGCGACCGAGGCGAGGTTCAGCAGCAGCGAGAAGCTCACCGGCAGGTCGGATGCGGGCGGCTTGCCTTCGTGGACATGATGCACCGGATTGCCCAGCTGCTGTTCCAGCGGCTGTTCCGGATAGCGGGCCAGGAAGTCGGCATAATCCTCGATGGCGCGCGGGATCACGTCGTAATGCAGGCGCTTCGCCTTCCTCGGGTTCTGGTACATGTAGAGCGCGAGGCTCTCGGGCGGGCCATAGTCCAGCCACTGCTCGATCGTCAGGCCGTTGCCCTTGCTCTTGGAGATCTTCTGCCCCTCGGCATCGAGAAACAGTTCATAGTTGAAGCCGGCCGGCGGGTTGCCGCCCAGCGCCCGCACGATCTTGCCCGACAGGATGACGCTGTCGATCAGGTCCTTGCCGGCCATCTCGTAATCGACGCCCAGCGCAAGCCAGCGCATCGCCCAATCCACCTTCCACTGCAGCTTGCAATGGCCGCCGGTGACGGGGACGGTGACCTGCTCATTCGTGCCGGGCCGCACATAGGTGACGGTGCCGGCCGCCACGTCGCGCGCCACGATCGGCACCTGCAGCACGATGCCGGTGGCGGGATCGACGGGGAGGAACGGCGAATAGGTGGCGCGGCGTTCCGGGCCCAACGTGGGCAGGATGATGCCGGTCACCGTGTCATAATGTTCGAGGATCAGCCGCAGCGTCGCATCGAACATCCCGGAGGCATAGCATTCGGTCGAGCTCATGAAGCTGTAGTCAAAGCCGAACGAATCGAGGAAGGCGCGCAGCCGGGCGTTGTTGTGGGCGCCAAAGCTGCTGTGCGTGCCGAACGGATCGCGCACCTGCGTCAAGGGCTTGCCCAGGTCCTCGCGCAGCATCTCGGGGTTGGGGATGCCGTCCGGCACCTTCCGCAGCCCGTCCATGTCGTCAGAAAAGGCGATCAGCTTCGTCTTCACGCCCGGCGCCATCGCCTCGAAGGCGCGGCGCACCATGGTGGTGCGCACCACCTCGCCAAAGGTGCCGATGTGCGGCAGGCCCGACGGGCCATAGCCGGTCTCGAAGATCACCGTGTGGCCGGCCGGCACGCCTTGCGGATAGCGCGCCAGCACCTTGCGCGCTTCCTCGTAGGGCCAGGCCTTGTTCTGCAGCGCCTCGGCCTGCATGACATCAGGAGACATGGTCATCGCTCAAATCTTGTCGTCGGTTGAACGGCGCTGCTGTGGCGGCTTGCGGTGACGAGTGCAACCGAATCCGCTGCGGCCATGGCGCTGCCGGCGCTGGTGGCCAGTCACGCCGGCGTGTGGATCGCCGCTGCAGACGGCAGCGTGCGGGCCGTGGCACGCGGTGAGGCGATCGCGCGCGCCGGCGACAGCCCGCACCTGATCCTAAACGCGCCGGTCACTGCCAGCCGGCTGGGGCTGGGCGAACTGTCGGGGCTGGACCTGCTGGAGCTGTTCGCCTTTCTCCACCCGGCGCGCTTTGCGGTGCCAACGCCGCGCGGGCTGGCCACCGCGCTGAACATTGCGCCGCCGGCAGCCGACAGCGATGCCGCCTTCCTGCAGCGCGCCGCC
>NZ_WMHO01000057.1 GCF_010994245.1 Sandarakinorhabdus rubra | reverse complement strand
GTGGGCGTGCCGGGCAACGTGGCGGCGGCGGCCGAGGCCCACAAGCGCTGGGGCAAGCTGCCGTGGGCGGCGCTGTTCGAGCCCGCCATCCGGCTTGCCGAGGGCTTCCCGATCTCGCCCACGATGGCGCGCTTCATCGCCTTCGGGCAGGACAGCCTGAAGCAGGCCGGGCCGGAGGGCCGGGCGCTGTATTTCGACAAGGAGGGCGCGCCGCTCACCGCAGGCACCGTCTTCCGCAACGAGAAGCTGGCCGCCACGCTGCGCAGCATCGCCGCCGGCGGCCCCGATGCCTTCTACAAGGGACCGATTGCACAAGGCATCGTGAAGACGGTGTCCACCGCCGATGCCAATCCGACCGCGATGACCCTCGCCGACGTCGCCGCCTATCGCGCCAAAGAGCGCACGCCGGTGTGCGGCAGCTATCGCCAGTGGAAGATCTGCGGCATGGGCCCGCCCTCGTCCGGCGGGGTTGGCGTGCTGTCGATGCTGAAGCAGCTCGAGCGCTTCGACATGAAGGGCTTGGGCATGAAGAACCCGGTCGCCTGGCACCTGTTCGCCGAGAGCCAGCGCCTCGCATATGCCGATCGCGACAAGTGGCTGGGCGATGCCGATTTCATCCAGGTGCCGGTGAAGGGCCTCACCGATCCGGCCTATCTTGCCGGCCGCTCGGCGCTGATTACCCCCGGTGGCCGCATCGCGAAGGCCGAAGCCGGCATGCCGGCCGGCGCACCGCCCCGCATGGCCGCGGCCGACAACGAGGTGGCCGGCACCACCAATTTCGCGGTCGCAGATGCCGCCGGCAATGTCGTGACCTGGACGTCGACGGTGGAGAAGACCTTCGGCTCGGGCCTCGTAACCGGTGGCTTCGTGCTCAACAACGAGCTGACCGATTTCAACTTCGATCCGAAGGACCAGGGCGAACTGACCGCCAATCGCGTGCAGCCGGGCAAGCGGCCGCGCTCGTCGATGTCGCCCACGATCGTCTATGATGCCTCAGGAAAGCCGGTGCTGGCCATCGGCGCCGCCGGCGGCACCACCATCATCGCCCAGGTCGCCAAGGCGATCATCGGCGTGCTGGACTGGGGCCTGCCGGTGGAAGAGGCCATCGCCATGCCGCAGCTGATCGCCATCGGCGACCGGTTCGCGGTCGAGAAGGGCACCATGCTGGAAGCCATGATCCCGGCCTTCACCGCCATGGGCCACAAGCCGGTAGCGACCCCGCTGCCGCTGAAGCTGAATGGCGTGCAGCGGGTGGCCGGTGGCTGGCGCGGCGGGGCGGACGCGCGCGGCGAAGGGCGGCCGGCGGGATATTGAGTTCACAGCCGGGAGCGCGGCCAACGCGCCCCGGCAGAGGAGGACGCGGGGAGAGGATCATGCAGCTGAAACTGCCGCCGCTGCGGCCTGCCGCCTTGGCCGCGCGGGTGGACGCGGCGCCCAACCTGGTCAGCCTGTTCCTTGCGCACGCCGCCGAGCAGCCGACCGCCCCGATGCTGCTGTCCAAGCAGGGCGGCCAGTGGCAGACGATCAGCTGGGGCGAAGCGCGCGACATCGTGGCCAGCCTGTCGGCGGCATTGATCGGCATCGGCATCGGCAAGGGCGACCGGGTGGCGCTGGTGTCGGAAAACCGGCCGGAATGGTGCCTGGCTGATCTGGCCATCATGGCCGCCGGCGGCATCAGCGTGCCGGCCTACACCACCAACACCGAAGCCGATCACCTGCACATCCTCACCAATTCGGGCGCGAAGGCGGTGATCGTGTCGGGCCCCAAGCTGGCGAAGACCCTGCTGCCGGCAGCGCTCGCCACCGACAATTGCCGCACCGTGATCGCCATCGAGCCGGTGGCCGAGGTGCAGGGGCTCTCGATCCACGACTGGACAAGGCTGATCGGGGCACGGGCGCCACTCATGGACGAGGACCGCGCCGCGGTCGCGGCACGCGCCACCATGAAGCGCGAGGATCTGGCCTGCCTGATCTACACCAGCGGCACTGGCGGGCTCCCGCGCGGCGTACGCCAGCACCATGGAGCCATCATGCGCAACATCGCCGGCGCCATCACCGTGATCGAGCAGGATTTCTTCCCCGGCGATGTGCCGGGCGAGCTGTTCCTGTCGTTCCTGCCGCTGTCCCACGCCTATGAGCACACCGCCGGCCAGTACATGCCGATCGGGATGGGCGGGCAGATCGCCTATGCCGAGGGGCTCGACAAGCTGGCCAGCAACATCGAGGAGGTGCGCCCCACCTTCATGGTGGTGGTGCCGCGCCTGTTCGAAGTGCTCAGGATGCGCATCGCCAAGCAGATCGAGAAGCAGGGCGGGCTGGCCATCACCCTGCTCAACCAAGCCCTCGCCATCGCGCGCAAGGAGGCCAAGGGGGAATCCCTGTCGCTGGCCGAACGGCTGATCGATCAGGCGCTGGAACGGACCATCCGCAAGTCCATCCGCGCCAAGTTCGGCGGCCGGCTCAAGGCCATGGTGGCCGGCGGCGCGCCGCTCAATCCGGAAGTCGGCATTTTCTTCACTGCCATCGGCATCCCCATCCTGCAGGGCTATGGCCAGACGGAAGCCGGCCCGGTGATCAGCTGCAACCGCCCTCGTGCCAAGCTCAAGATGCACACGGTCGGCCCGCCGCTCACCGGCGTGGAGGTGAAGATCGCGCCCGATGGCGAGATCCTCGTGCGCGGCGAGCTGGTGATGGACGGCTACTGGATGAACGATGCCGAAAGCCACAAGGCGCTGAAGGACGGCTGGCTCTACACCGGCGACATTGGCCATCTCGACAAGGACGGCCACCTCGTCATCACCGATCGCAAGAAGGACATCATCGTCAACGACAAGGGCGACAATGTTGCGCCCCAGCGGGTGGAGGGCATGCTCACCCTGCAGGACGAGATTGCCCAGGCGATGGTGTCCGGCGACAAGCGGCCCTATCTGGTGGGTGTGGTGGTGCCGGAAGCCGAATGGGCGCTGGGATTCGCCCGCGACAAGGGCCTGCCGCCCGACCTTGCCAAGCTGCGTGACGAGCCGGAGTTCGTGCGCGCCATCCAGGCCGCGGTGGACCGGGTCAATTCGCGATTGAGCGTGACCGAAAAGGTGCGCCGGGTGATCGTGGCCGATGAGCCCTTCACCACAGACAACCAGCAATTGACCCCGTCGCTGAAGATCCGCCGCCACGTGCTGCGCCAGGTGTATGGCGAACGGCTGGACCGGCTCTACAAGGATTGAGTCCAGGGGGACTGAGCCCAGAGGGATCGAGCCTACCGGGATTGGGCCGCGTCAGGGGTGCCCGGCGGCGCGGTCGCGTCCGTGTCGGCCGGAATGTCGATCACCGCCGGCAGCGCCTCCGGATTGACCGGCGAGCCATCGAGGTTCAGCTCCATCGTCTCCAGCTCGGCCGCGATGGCATCGACATTCACTTCCACCGGGGCCACGTCGGGAGCGCGCGCGAGTTTGCCCTCGGCTTCCAGCGCGCGTTGCATGAAGCCTTTCCACAGCCGCGCCGGCAGGCCGCCGCCCACGATGCTGGCCGCCATCGGCGAATTGTCGTCATTGCCCACCCACACGCCCACCACCAGATCCTCGGCAAAGCCGATGAACAGGGCGTCGCGGTGATTCTGGGTGGTTCCGGTCTTGCCCCAGGCCGGCACGCCCAGCCGCGCGGCGTTGCCGGTGCCGTTCCTGACCACGGAGGCGAGCAATTGCATCATGTCGGCGCGCACCGGCCAGCTGGTCTTGGTGGCATCCGGCGGGGTCACCTTGTCGGGCCAGGCATCCGGCCGCCACAGGCCGGTGGCGCGCACCGGATAGCGCCCCACCGCCACGGCGGCGAAGGCGCGCGTCATGTCGATCAGCGGGATCGGCGTGGTGCCCAGCGCCATCGCCGGATAGATGCTCACCCCGCCGCTGATGCCCAGCTTCTTCACCTGGGCCGCCACCGCCGGGATGCCGACCTCCTGCGCCAGCTTCACCGCGGCGATGTTGGAGCTGGCGGCAAAGGCGGTGGCGAGGCTGATGGTGCCACGAAAGCGCAGATCATCATTTTTGGGCGCATAGCATTCCCCCGGCTGCTGGCCCGGCTCGCAGATCTCGATCGGTTCATCGACAATGGTGTCGCCCGGCGTCTTGCCGGCTTCCAGCGCCGCCAGATAGACGAACAGCTTGAACGAGGAGCCTGGCTGGCGCTGGGCCTGCGTGGCGCGGTTGAAGCTGCTGGCCTTGTAATCGGCGCCGCCGACCATCGCGACCACCCGGCCATCCAGCCGCATCGCCACGAGCGCGGCCTGGTTGACATTGAGGCCCCGGGCCCGGGCAAGGCCGTCCTTGACGATATCCTCGGCGATGGTCTGCAGCTTGGGGTCGAGCGAGGTCTTCACCACCGTCTCGCCATAGCTGGCCGCGGTCGCCTCGCGCGCTTCGGCCAGCACCCAGTCGGCAAAATAGCTGCCGGTGGGCAGCGGCTTGCGGCCCGGCCGATAGGTGGCCGGCACGGCAACGGCGGCCTGCGCGCGGGTGATCGCGCCGGTGTCCACCATCGCGGCCAGCACCTGTTTCGCGCGGGCCTGCGCCCGCTCCAGGTGCCGGGAGGGGGCGAGGCGGGACGGCGCCTGCACCAGGCCGGCCAGCATCGCCGCCTCACCTAGCGACAGCTGGCCCGGCGCCTTGTCGAAATAGGTGCGCGCCGCCGCCCGGATGCCATAGGCGCCATCGCCGAAATAGACGCTCGACAGGTAATTCTGCAGGATCTCGTCCTTGCTCAGGCGCGCCTCGAGGTAGAGCGCGATGATCACCTCCTGCAGCTTGCGCTTGAGGCTGCGTTCCGACGACAGGAAGCTCGTCTTGGCCAGCTGCTGGGTGATCGTCGAGCCGCCCTGGCGCACTCCGCCGGCCTGCGCATTGGTCACCAGCGCCCGGAAGATGCCGATGGGATCAACGCCAAGGTGATCGCGAAAGCGCCGGTCCTCGATGGCGATGAAGGCCGCCGGCACGTGCGCCGGCAGCTCGCGGATGGTCACCGGCTCGTCCTTGTAGTCGCCGCGCCGGGCAATCGGCTTGCCGGTCATGTCGGTGATCACCAGGCTGGGCTGTTCGGCCGGCAGCAGGGCCCGGCCCAGCGGCGCCGTGGCCACCAGCCAGGCCAGCAGCAGGGCGAACAGGCCGGCCACGACGCCGGCAGCATACCACCAGCGCCAGCGCGATTGCCGCAGCCGCGCCGCTTGCGCCTGCACCTGGGCCAGAAGCGGCGACAGGCGATCGGCCGCGCTGGCCATCAGGCGCGTTCCCGTGTCGCGGAAAAGCGGATCGCCGGGAAGCGTCCCGTGACGAAGTTCAGCTCCCAGCTGTCGCGCGCCATGAACACCGGCGCGCCGTCGCGGTCTTCGGCCATGGCGCCGCGATGTTCGTCGGCAAAGGCCTTGAGATCGGCCGGCGTGCCAATGAGCCAGCGCGCCGTCTCGAACGGGCTGGGCTCGAAGCTGGCGGCGACGCGATATTCCGCCTCCAGCCGGCTGATCAGCACCTCCAGCTGCAGCTGGCCGACAACACCGACAATCCACTGGCTGCCGATCGCCGGCTTGAACAACTGCGTCACGCCCTCCTCCGCCATGTCGGTCAGCGCGGTCTTCAGCTGCTTGGACTTGGTGGGATCATCCAGCTTCACGCGGCGCAGGATCTCGGGCGCGAAATTGGGGATGCCGGTGAAGCTGGCGTCGTCCTTTTCCACGAGGCTGTCGCCGACCCTGAGCACGCCGTGATTGGGAATGCCGATGATGTCGCCGGCAAAGGCTTCTTCCGCGATCTCGCGGTCCTGCGCGAAGAAGAAGATGGGGCTGTTGATGGCAATCTGCTTGCCCGTCGCCATCTGGCGCAGCTTCATGCCGCGCCGGAAGCGGCCACTGGCCAGCCGCAGGAACGCGATGCGGTCACGGTGCTGCGGGTTCATGTTGGCCTGCACCTTGAACACGAAGCCGGTGACCTGGGCGCCGGCCGGATCGACCGCCGCCGGCACCGCCGGCTGCGGGCGCGGGGACGGCGCCAGGGCCGCGAGCGCGGCAATCAGATCGGCGACACCGAAATCCTTCAGCGCCGAACCGAAGATCACCGGGGTCAGCGCGCCGGCGCGATACTGGTCGATGTCGAGCGCGGCATAGCCGCCCTCGGCCAGTTCGGCCTGTTCGCGCAGGCGCCCCGCCATCGGCCCGGCCAGCACGTCGATGCGCGGATCATCGAGGCCAGAGACCTGCTCCACCGGCCCGGCCAGCCGGCTGTCACTGCCGTCCGGGCTGTGGAAGCGGCGCTGCTTCAGATCATAGAGCCCGCGGAACTCGCCGCCCATGCCGGCCGGCCAGTTCAGCGGCGCCACGTCGAGCGCCAGCGTGTCGGCAATCTCGTCGAGCAGCTCGAACGGATCCTTGCCCTCGCGGTCCACCTTGTTGATGAAGGTGATGATCGGCACATCACGCAGTCGGCAGACCTCGAACAGCTTGCGCGTCTGCGCCTCGATGCCCTTGGCGGCATCGATCACCATCACGGCGCTGTCGACGGCGGTGAGCGTACGATACGTGTCTTCGGAAAAATCCTCGTGGCCCGGCGTGTCGAGCAGGTTGAAGACGGTGCCTTCCTTCTCGAAGGTCATCACGCTGGAGGTGACCGAGATGCCTCGCGCCTGCTCGATCTTCATCCAGTCCGACCGGGCTCTGCGGTTCTGGCCACGGGCCCGCACCTCGCCGGCCGCGTGGATGGCGCCGCCGACCAGCAGCAGCTTCTCGGTGAGCGTCGTCTTGCCGGCATCGGGGTGGGAGATGATGGCAAAGGTGCGCCGGCGCGCCACCTCGCCCGCCATTGCCGTCGCTGTTGCGGTCATGCGGGTCGGCCCGATGGCTGGTGCGGCGTGAAGGGCATTGCGCGGCGGCGCATGGCAGAACGGGAGCAAAAGGGCAACATCGCGGCCATCATCACTGGGGCCAAATGCCCACTTGGCAGGGCATGGCACATGGGGTTAACGTTGCATCTTGCGGGGACGGAGGGAAATGGCCTTGGCATTCAGGCATCTGGCCCAGATATTTGCGATTGCGATGGCGGTGCTGTCGCTACCGGCTTCTGCTGCCAGCCTTTACACCGCGCCGCGCTATGCCGCCATCCTGATCGATCATGACACGGGCGAGGTGCTCTACGCCCGCCGCGCCGACGAGACCCGCTACCCCGCCTCGATCACCAAGGTGATGACCCTCTATGTGGCCTTCGAGGAGCTGGCCGCTGGCCGCCTGCGGCTGGATGACGAGATTCGCATTTCCCGCCACGCCTTTGCGCAGGCGCCATCCAAGCTGGGCCTGCGCCCCGGCGCCAGCATCAGCGTGCGCGACGCCTTCGGGGTCATCGCCACCAAGAGCGCCAACGACATCGCGGTGGCGCTGGCCGAGCACCTGGCCGGCAGCGAGACGGCCTTTGCCGCGCGGATGACCGCCACGGCCCGCCGGCTCGGCATGTCGGGCACGCTGTTCCGCAACGCGTCGGGCCTGCCTGATCCCGATCATGTCACCACGGCACGCGACATCGCGTTGCTGTCGCGCGCCATGCTGCGCGATTTTCCCAGCCACTACCCGCTGTTTTCCAAGGTGGAATATGAATACCGCGGGCGCCCGGTGGCCAACCACAATCACCTGCTGAAAACCATGCCGGGCGTCGACGGCATCAAGACCGGCTTTACCAACGCCGCCGGCTTCACGCTCGCGGCGTCGGCCGTGCGCGATGGCAAGCGGCTGGTGGCCGTGGTGCTGGGCGGGCCGAGCCGCACCGGGCGCGACGGCAACATGGCCGACCTGCTGTCGATCGGCTTCGACGTTCTGGAACGCCGCCGGCGCGGCGAGTTCCTCACCGTCGCCAGCCGCTTTGCCGAGCCCGACGATCTGCCTGATGCGGTGATGGACACGCTTGCCAGCGACGTCGCCGCCGTTGACGGCAACATCGCGCTGCCGGCGCGCTCCAGCAGCAGCAGCGCGATCAGCGTGGGCAGCGCCATCGACACGCTGGGCAGCCGCGCCGTGCAACTGGCCGGCGCCGCCAGCGCCGCCCAGCAGCGCCGCTGAACCCGACAACCGCCGCATGATCACCCGACTGGCCTCCGGCGCGCCGTGGGAGGCCAAGGTCGGATATTGCCGGGTCGTGGTGGCCGCGCCCTTCGTCTTCGTGTCGGGCACGGTGGGCCGCAATCCCGAGACCGGCGACCTGCCAGAGGGCGTGGAGGGCCAGTGCGCCAATGCGCTGGCCATCATCGGCCGCGCGCTGGCCCAGGCCGGCACGGATTTCGCCCATGTCGTGCGCGTCACCTGTTATCTGCCCGACCGCAGCGATTTCGAACCCTGCTGGCCGCAGCTGCGCGCCGCCTTTGGCGACAACCCGCCAGCCAGTACTGTGATCTTCGCCGATCTGATCGATCCGGCCATGAAGATCGAGATCGAGGTGACGGCCGCGCTTCCGGCCTAGAACGGCAGGGGCGCCAGATCGGGCGGCACCCAATCCCGCCGCGCCGCCACGCTGAACAGCGTCTCCCGCCGCCAATAGGCCAGCAACCAGTCTGACCGGCCCTGCGCTGAACCCATCAGCGTCGCCAACACCGCATGCAGCGGTGCATCAGCCGCCTGCGCCGCCAGATGCCACGCCGCCGCCCGCAACGAGGCGATGGTGATGCTGTGGTGATAGCCGCCGGTATCGGTGTTGGGCGTCGCGGTCGCCTCATTGTAGCGCATGATCAGC
The DNA here is from genome assembly GCF_010994245.1 of Sandarakinorhabdus rubra. GTDB lineage: Bacteria > Pseudomonadota > Alphaproteobacteria > Sphingomonadales > Sphingomonadaceae > Sandarakinorhabdus > Sandarakinorhabdus rubra. The sequence continues at coordinate 4,374 of NZ_WMHO01000057.1, read as the reverse complement.
CCGCGCATCGCCTCCGGCGCCGCCAGCTCGGGCCGGTGCCGCAACAGCCACAACGCGGCGGCAAAATGGCCTTCGTGGGTCCATTCCGCCTTGGGCAGGGTGCAATCCATCATCGCTAGCGCCAGCCGCGCGATGTCTTCGTCAGTGGTCAACGTCATACGGTCTTCCTTCGCATCAGACCGCCCGACCAGCACAAAAAACCCCGCCAGTCGGGCGGGGTTGCCTGTGCAGTTGATGGCAGAAGCCGGACTATCCGACCCTCGAACCCACCGCGCACACCAACACCGCCGCTTGTGCGCGGCCTTGTTGGCTGGTCGATATGGCCATCAGGTTCATGAGCGCGTCGTTAGCAGCGGGACATGAAGGGTTCAAGAATGGCTAGCACGGCATGGAATTGACAGAATAAAGGGCCTCCGGCGGGCAGGGTCGCAGACCCTACACCCGTTTGTTTTCGGTGTACCAGCTTAGAGAGTGTCCGCTTGCGCCACCATTGCAGACCTCCGCGTGGTGAGAGATAACGTCGCTTATGATCGACTATAGCGAGGAAGCTACCGCCCTTTTCACTCGCTTTGCCGAGAGGTATCGGTTTGCCTACAGAGTAGAACCTGATGCTCCAATCGAAGTTCTTTGGCGGTTTCCGGCGCAAGACGGACTATCGTTACCTATAACTCTCGGACTTCAGAACGGCGATGAACTCAACTTCGGCGTTGCTGGGTTCTGGTCTTATTTTTTCCCATTTGAAGGGGTCGCCTCCCACTTTGAGTATGTGTTAGACGCATGGGTGAAGGGTGATGCGCGAGTAGTCCATATTGCGCTAGGCGGACGCGCCCTCCAGCTCTTCTATGCTGGCGAGTGGAAGACGGTTTATAGGGCCAACTGTCTTCTTCCAGTGCCAAAACACCCGAAGCGGGCGATCATCAACGAGCCATTTCAACAGCAGCATTGAACGGCTGCAATCCACCCCATAGCTGCAGTCGAGCTCCGCCCGAAAACGAAAGTGGGTGCAGGGACTGAGCCCTTGCCCGCCGGAGGCCCTTCTGCCTTTAAACCGCTACGGCTTCACAAACCGATAGTAAAACCGGTTCGTCTTCCCCCGAAACGCCGGATCGAACACAAGTTTTGTCGGATCATCGCCGGCCACCTCCAGGATCGGCACGCTGCCGGCGAAGCGGAAACCGGCGCGCGCCATGTCGGCCTTCACCACGGCTTCATCGATGCGGTGCGTCTTGTCGGCCTGGGCTCTGCTGTCCATGCCGACAACGCCGTGGTGATCGATGATGATCACCACGCCGCCGGGCTTCAGCGCCTTGAACAGCCGGGCGTTGTAGGCATCGACATCGGTGCGCGGATATTTGAACTTCTCGGACTGCCAGTAGAGGTCGTGATAGGTCAGGTGGAAGAAGGCGGCGTCCAGCCCCTCCGGCATCTCCGCCTCGCCCGGCGCGCCGACGATCAGGGTCACGTTGGGCTGCCGCTTGCGCAGCGCGGTCCACGCCGCCACCGTCTTGGGATCTTCCATGTAGTTGACCGGCTCGACCGCGAAGACCGCGCCCTTGCGCCCGACATGGCGGGCCAGCAGCTCGCTGTAATAGCCCTGGCCGGCCATCACATCCATCACGCGGGCGCCGGGGCGGATCAGGCTCTGCGCCAGCACCGCGGCCGGCATGCGGCCGGCATCGAGTGCCACCATGTCGGCCGGCCGGCCCGGCGCTGCCAGCACATTTTGTGCCGAAACGACATTGGCCGGTGCTGCCGCCAGCAGCAGTGCGGCGAGACCGGCCAGTGCGAATGCGCGCGTCTTCATCATCCATCTCCCCTGTTTTGCCTGATGCTGCCACAGGGGCCGGCGCTTGACCACCACTGGCACCATCGCCACTGTGCGCCGCGATGACGCCTGAAAGCCTGTTCAGTCTCGCCAGCGCCGCCGTGCTGCCCGGCTGGATTGCGCTGGCGCTGGCGCCGCTGGCCCGCGCGAAGGCGGTGCTGGTCGCCCGCGTGGTGGCGGTGCTGCTGGCCGGTCTCTACGTGACGCTTCTTGGCCTTGGCCTCACTGGTGACGGCCCGCCGCCCGGCGCCGGCTTCGACACGCTGGAAGGCGTGCGGCTGCTGCTCTCCAGCCCCCAGGCGCTGCTCGCCGGCTGGGTGCATTATCTGGTGTTCGATCTGTGGGTGGGCAGCTGGGAAGCCGAGGACGCCGCACTGCCGCACTGGCTGCTGTTGCCCTGCCTGGCGCTCACCTTCCTCGCCGGGCCCACCGGCCTGTTGCTCTATCACCTGCTGAAGGCGGCGCGAAGGGTGCAGGCATGACGGCGCTGCGCAGCGTGGCCAGCCCTTGCATCAACGTCTGCCGCATCGACCGGCGCAGTGGCTGGTGCGAGGGTTGCCGGCGCAGCATCGACGAGATCACCGGCTGGCCGCATGCCTCGGACGAAGAGCGCCGCGCCATTCTTGCCCGCCTGCCCGGCCGGGTGGTGAAGAAGGGGCTGTGGCGATGATCCCGCTGAGCGTGCTCGACCAGACGCCGATCCCGGAAGGCGTCACGCCGGCGCAGGCCCTGGCCAATTCGATCGATCTCGCCCGCCATTGCGAGGCGCTTGGGTATCAGCGCTTCTGGCTGGCCGAGCATCATGCCTCTCACGCACTGGCCGGCGCCGCGCCGGAGATCCTGATCGGTGCGGTGGCGGCTGCCACCGGCCACATCCGCGTCGGTTCGGGCGGGGTGATGCTGCCGCATTATTCGCCCCTGAAAGTGGCCGAACAGTTCAGCCTGCTGGCCGGCCTCCACCCGGGCCGCATCGATCTGGGGCTGGGCCGCGCGCCGGGCAGCGACCAGCGCACCGCCATCGCCCTGCAGCAGGATCGCCGCCAATATGCCCCGAACCAGTTCCCGGAAGCGCTCGCCGAGCTGATCGGCTACCTCGAGAACACGCTGCCCGCCGACCATCCGTTCCGCGCCTATGGCGCCACCCTGCCAGGCCTGCCGCACGCGCCCGAACCCTGGGTGCTCGGCTCCTCGCCCGACAGCGTGGCCTTCGCGGCCGATCTCGGCCTGCCCTATTGCCTGGCGGACTTCATCGCACCGCGGCTGGGCGCGCTGGCTGCCAGCTATCGCGCCCGCTTCACGCCCCGGCATGAGGGGGATAACGCGCGCCTGATGGTGGCGGTGTGGACGGTGTGCGCCGACACCGACGAGCAGGCGCAGCGCCTCGCTGCCCCGGCGCGGATGATGTTCGCCCACCTGTTGATGGGCAAGAGCATCGCGGTGCCGCCGCCAGACGTGGCGCAGGCCTGGCTGGCCGACCGGCCGGACGTGGCGCGCACCTTTGCCAGCCGCCGCGTGGTGGCCGGCAGCCCCGCCACCGTCCGCGCCGGGCTGCTGGAGATCGCCAACGAATATGGCGCCGACGAGCTGATGCTGGTCAACATCCTGCACGGCCACGAGGACCGGAAGCGCAGCTACACGCTGGCGATCGAGGCGATGCAGCCGGTGGCGGCCTGAGCGATGCCGAGGCGCGTGCTGGCCATTGCGTCGGGCGGCGGCCATTTCATCCAGCTGATGCGGCTGGCCCCGGCGTGGGAGGGGCACCAGGTGAGCATCGCCACCGTCGATCCCTCTTCCCACGCCGCCGTGGGCGATGCGCCCTTCTTCACCTTCCGCGATGTCAGCCGCGCCGACTGGTGGCGCATCCCCATCACCGCGTTCGACATTGCGCGCATCCTGATCAGGGCGCGCCCGCAGGTGATCATCACCACCGGCGCGCTCCCTGGCCTGATCGCCGCCACGCTGGCCCGCCCGTTCGGGGTGCGGAGCCTGTGGGTGGACAGCATCGCCAACAGCGAGACCCTGTCGGCCAGCGGCGGGCAGGCGGCACGCGTGTGCGATGCCGTGGTCACCCAGTGGCCGCATCTGGCCAAAGGCGGTGTCGAACATTGGGGCAGCGTGCTGTGAGCGGCGTGTTCGTCTCGGTGGGATCGATGATGCCGTTCGACCGGCTGGTGCGTGCCATGGACGAATGGGCCGCCGCCAACCCGGACACGCCCGTGGAAATCCAGATCGGCAAGGGCCGCCACGAGCCGCGCCACGCCCGCTGGGTGCGCACGCTGCCGCTGCCCGATTATCGGGCGAGGGTGGCGACGTGCCGGCTGTTCGTCGCCCATTGCGGCATGGGCTCGATCATCGCGGCGATCGAGGCTGGCAAGCCGATCCTGATGCTGCCCCGGCTGTTGGCACTGGGCGAGCACAACAGTGATCACCAGCTCGCCACCGCACGGCATGTCGGCAGCCGCCCCGGCCTGCACGTCGCCGCCGACGAGGCCGACCTGATGGCGAGGGCGACCGCCCTGCTGGCCGACAGCGGCACGGCGCCAGCGCCG
>NZ_WMHO01000056.1 GCF_010994245.1 Sandarakinorhabdus rubra | reverse complement strand
CCGGCCGCGCAGCGCGCGCAGCGGCGGACGGCGCGGGGCGCCGCCGCTGCCGCGGATGGCGGTGCGCAGCTCGTCACGCTTTTCATGGATGGAGGCGATCACCGGGCCCATCGGCACGCCCAGATCAACCAGCACCGCCTCGGCCAGCTGCAGGCTCGATTCTACGGTTTCGGGCACGGCATCGGTGACGCCCAGTGCATAGAGCCGGCCAGCATGTTCGGCGTCGCGGGCACGCACCACCAGGGTGAGATCGGGGTGGGACTGGCGGATGCGGCGGATCATCAGGTCGAGCATCCGCATGTCGTCTATGGTCAGCACCACGGCACGGGCATTGTCCAGCTTCAGCCGGTCAACCAGCTCGGGCCGCCGCGCATCGCCATAGATCACTGGCTTGCCGGCGCGCTTCAGGCGCTGCACCTCGTCGGGGTCACTGTCGACCGCCAGCCACGGCTGGCCATGCATGTCGAGCATCTGGCCAACAAGGCGCCCCACCCGGCCGAAGCCGATGATGATGGTCTGCCGCTGGCCGGCATCCTCTTCGGGCGTTGCCTCGCGCTCTTCGCTGGCTTCGGCCTCCAGGCGGGCGCCGGCCATGCCCAGCAAGGGCGCCAGCGCCAGCGACAGTGAAGCAATCGCCAACGCATATTCGGCCACCGTGCCGCCAATCAGCCGCGCGCCCACCGCCGCCCCCAGCACGACCAGGCTGGTTTCCGACGGGCTGGCGAGCAGCAACGCCACATGCCCGGCGACGCCGCGCCGGTTGCGGCGCAGGCGCAGCAGGCCATAGACGGCGCCGGCCTTGATGAGGATCACGGCGGCGGTGCCGCCCAGCAGCGGCCAGGGGTTGGCGGCGATGGCGGCGAGATCGAGGCCGCTGCCGATCCAGATCAGGAACACGCCCAGCAACAGGCCTTCGAAGGGCTGGATAGCCGCCTCGATCTGGCGGCGATAATCGCTGCCGGACAGCATCAGCCCGGCAGTGAGCGCCCCCACTGCCGGTGACAGGCCGGCCAGCGACGCGGTGGCCGCCGATCCGATCAGCACCACCATGGCGGCGGCCAGGAACAGTTCAGAGCGGCGGGTGCGCGCCGCCTGCAGGAACAGCGGCGGCACCACCACGCGGGCGAACAGGCCGATGCCGATCAGCGCCCCGATGCCGATGACCAGGCTGCCGATGAAGCTGCCGCCCCCATCTGGTTTCGCTCCCGCTCCGATCAGCAGCAGCATCGGCGCGATCGCGAGGTCCTGGAACAGCAGCACGCCCACCGCCTTGCGCCCGGCCTGGCTGTTGACGCGCCCGCTGCTCGACAGCAGCTGCAGGCCAACCGCGGTGGACGACAGCGCCAGCGCCGCGGCCAGCGCCACCACCGCCACCGGTGGCAGGCCGGCAACGGCCAGGGCCAGCCCGATCAGGCCGGCGCAGAGCAGCAATTGCTGGCTGCCCAGCCCCAGTATGAGCCCGCGCATGGTGCGGATGCGATCGAGGCTGAGCTCCAGCCCCAGCGCGAACAGCAGCAGCGACACCCCGAGTTCGGCTGGTGCCCCCAGCCCGGCGGGGTTGGACAGCGCCAGCCAGTCTAGCCCCGGCACCTGGCCCAACCCGTGCGGGCCGGCGGCGATGCCGATCAGGATGAACCCCACCACCGGCGAGATGCGCAGCGCGGCAAAGGCCGGGATCACCAGCCCCGCGGCGCCGAGCACCAGCACCATGTCCTTGAAGGCGGAGGATTCCAGGTTCAGCGCCATGGCTCACACCATGGCGGCTGCCGGGCCCCGTGTCACGCGGTCGGCAATCGGGGCGGCCTCACAGCCCCCTGCTGATCGCGGCGTCGAGATTGGCGCGGATGGCCTCGAAGAATTTCTCGGTGGTCATCCAGGCCTGGTCCGGCCCGATCAGCAGCGCCAGGTCCTTGGTCATGGCGCCGCTTTCGACCGTTTCCACGCATACGCGTTCCAGCGTTTCGGCAAACCTGGTAACGGCCGGCGTGCCATCCAGCTTGCCGCGATGCTTCAGCCCGCCTGTCCACGCGAAGATGCTGGCAATCGGGTTGGTGCTGGTCGCCTTGCCTTCCTGGTGCATGCGGTAATGGCGGGTCACGGTGCCGTGCGCGGCTTCGGCCTCCACTGTCTTGCCGTCGGGCGTCATCAGGATGCTGGTCATCAGGCCAAGGCTGCCATAGCCCTGGGCCACCATGTCGGACTGCACGTCGCCGTCGTAGTTCTTGCAGGCCCAGATGAACTTGCCCGACCATTTCAGCGCCGAAGCCACCAGGTCGTCGATCAGGCGATGCTCATAGACGATGCCCGCCTTGCGGAACTGCGCCTTGAACTCCTCGACATAGATTTCCTCGAAGAGGTCCTTGAAGCGGCCGTCATAGGCCTTGAGGATGGTGTTCTTGGTGGAGAGATATACCGGCCAGCCGCGATCGAGGCCATAGTTGAGACAGGCGCGCGCGAAATCGCGGATCGAATCATCCAGATTGTACATGCCCATGGCAACGCCGGCGGAGGGGAAGTCGAACACCTCCTCCTCGATCACGCCGGAGCCATCCTGTGCTTCCCAGCGCATGGTCAGCTTGCCGGGGCCGGGCACCCGGAAATCGGTGGCGCGATACTGGTCGCCAAAGGCATGGCGGCCGATGACGATGGGATCGGTCCAGCCCGGCACCAGCCGCGGCACCGACTTGATGACGATCGGCTCGCGGAACACCACGCCGCCAAGGATGTTGCGGATGGTGCCGTTGGGCGATTTCCACATCCGCTTCAGCCCGAATTCCTTCACGCGGGCCTCGTCGGGGGTGATGGTGGCGCACTTCACGCCCACACCATATTGGCGGATCGCGTTTGCGCTCTCCACCGTCACCTTGTCGTTGGTATCGTCGCGGTTCTCGATGCCGAGGTCGTAATACTTCAGATCGATATCGAGATAGGGCAGGATGAGCTGCTCGCGGATCCACTGCCAGATGATCCGGGTCATCTCGTCCCCGTCCAGCTCGACAACGGGGTTCTCGACCTTGATCTTCGGCATTTCACCTGTCCCCAATTTTCACCGGCGCCTGCCCGGGCCGTCTCGAAGCCGTTTCTAGGGGCCGGCGGCGCCCATGGTCAACGCCTGCCCCCCTGTGGGACGCAGTTTCTCGGCCAGTTCTGTCAGATTGGCGAGCGGCTGCACCAGCCGTTCAAGCCCCGGCGGGCCGAAACCGGCCGCGCCGATATGGGCGATGAGCGCGGTGAGAGGCTGCCAGTAGTCGTTGTCCCCCAGCAGCCAGATCGGCTTGTCGTGGATGCCCAGTTCACGCCAGGTCAGGCTTTCGAACAGTTCGTCCAGCGTGCCGATGCTGCCGGGCAGGGCGACGATGGCATCGGACAGGCGATGCATCAGCGCCTTTCGTTCGTGCAGCGTTTCCACCACGTGCAGCGCGTCGAGCCCATCCTGCGCGATCTCGCTGGTCATCAGCAGGCGCGGGATTACCCCGACGACGCGTCCGCCAGCCGCCTTGCAGGCCCGCGCCGCAATCCCCATCAGCCCGACACGCCCGCCGCCATAGACGAGCGTGACCCCTCGCGCCGCGCACAGCAGGCCCAGCGCCTCGGCCAGGGCGGCATGGGCGGCATCATGCCCGGTGCGCGAGCCGCAGAAGAGCAGGAGGGAGGCAGGCATCGCTGCTCGCAATGGCGCAAAGGCCGCCGGCAGGCAATGCAGCTTGCAGGCGGGCGGCGGCATCCGGTGCAGGACGAATTGCCAATCGGGCACCAAGCTGCGTAAAGCAGCGCCATGAACGACCCCATCGATCCACCGGAGCCGCCAGCCCCGCCGCCCGCCGCAACACCTGCCGCGCCGGCCCCGGAGCAGTCGCCCGAACAAGCGCCCGAACAGCCACCTGAGCTGGCGTTGCCGCCGCCGCCGATGGGCGACCGTCTGCCTCTGGTGCCGGGCGAATCGGCCAAGTATCGCCTGCCCGACATGCACCCCGAAGGCCGCAAGTTCCTCGGAATCGCGCTGCTTGCCGTGCTGGTCAGCGGGCTGTGGCTGCAATGGACTGCGCTCAGTTTCCTGCTGCTTGGGCTGTCGATCTGGGTGGCGGCCTTCTTCCGCGATCCGGTGCGGGTAACGCCCTTGGGCGAGGGGCTGATCGTCTCGCCCGCCGATGGCCTGATCAGCCTGATCACCACGGTCGACGTGCCGCGCCAGTTGCTGGGTGAAGGCGGGCTGGAGCCGGGGCAGATGACCCGGGTGTCGGTGTTCATGAACGTGTTCGACGTGCATGTGAACCGCGCGCCGATTGCCGGGCGGCTGACCCGCATCGTCTATGTGCCGGGCAAGTTCCTCAATGCCGATCTCGACAAGGCAAGCGAGGAGAATGAGCGGCAGTATTTCGTGATGGAAGATGCCGGCGGCGTGCGTGTGGGGTTCACCCAGATTGCCGGGCTGGTGGCGCGGCGCATCATGAAGTGGGTGGATGTGGGGCAGGCCTTGAAGGTGGGCGAACGCTTCGGCCTCATCCGCTTCGGCAGCCGGGTCGATGTGTTCCTGCCGGCCGGCTATGTGCCGGCGGTGGCGGTTGGCCAACGGGCCATTGCCGGTGAAACCGTGCTGGCAGTGCGGGGCAGGGCGCCGTTCGACGCGGCGCAAGCCCAGTGATTGGCCCAATGACGGGCGCCGGCCGGGCCAATAGCGGCAGCTGATGGCCGATCCCGCTCCCCGGCGCGGCATTCCGCTGCGCGCTCTCATTCCCAATGCGGTGACCGTGCTGGCGCTGTGCTTCGGGCTGACCGGCGTGCGCTTTGCCATCGGCGGCGAATGGGAAAAGGCGGTTGGCGCAATCCTGCTGGCCGGTGTGCTGGACGGCATCGATGGCCGCATCGCCCGCTTGCTGAAGGGCACCAGCCGCTTTGGCGCCGAACTGGATTCGCTCTCTGATGTCACTGCGTTCGGGGTGGCGCCGGCGCTTGTGCTCTATCTGTGGGCCCTGCAACATCTGCCGGGCCGGCTGGGCTGGGTGCTGGCGCTGTCGCACGCGATTGCCTGTGCGCTGCGTCTGGCGCGCTTCAATGCCCAGATTGACGCAGCCGACCAGCCACACAAGAAGGCCGGATTCCTCACCGGCATCCCGGCGCCGGTTGGGGCCGGGCTCACCCTGGCGCCGCTCTATGTGCATTTCTGGTTGGCGCCGCTGGAAGACACTGCGCTCAGGGCCAGTGTGGTGGCGGTCACCGCGCCGCTGGTGGCATTCCTGATGGTGTCCAGCCTGCCCAGCTACAGCTGGGGCTCGCTCCGGCTGCGCCCCTCGTGGCGGCTGCCGGCGCTGGCTGGCATCGGGCTCTTTGCTGGCGCGCTGTTCACCAACCCGTGGGCCACGCTGTCGCTGCTCACCATTGCCTATACCGCCAGCCTGCCACTGGCGGTGCGCGCCTATGCCCGGGTGAAGGCGCGTGTCGCAGCCGCCCGCCTGGGCAGCGGCGCCGGAGACGGCATCCAGCCGCGCGCCTGACGCGGATCGCCGGTCAGTGCGTCGCCCAGCCGGTCGCGCGCCGCATCCAACATGCGGATCACATGGGCCCAGGCCGCCAGGCAGGCCAGCAGCATCACCAATATTGCCGTCATCACGCTCTCCAACGATCCGAGTATCTGTTCCGTTTCTGTTCTCTGCATATGTTCTAAATATGTTCCCCTCGTCAAGCCCTCTTTCGCGCACTGGGGCAGGGCGTTATGAACCGTCATGGCCGCGGGCGGCGGTGTGATTGGGGAGGATGTGCGATGTACGGAACCATGCAGGATTGGCCGCTGCTGGTCTGGAAGCTGATCGACCACGCCGCCACCTATCACCCCACCCGTGAGATCGTGTCGCTGAGCTGCGAAGGCCCCAAGCACCGCACCAACTGGGCCACCGTGCGCGGCCGCGCCCGGCAGGTCGCTGGTGCGCTGCGGCGGCTCGGCATGCAGCCGGGGGACCGCATTGCCACGCTGGCCTGGAACACCTGGCGCCATGTCGAGAGCTGGTACGGGATTTCGGGCATGGGCGGGGTGGCTCACACCATCAACCCGCGCCTGTTCGAGGAACAGATCGTCTACATCGCCAATCATGCCGAGGACCGGGTGCTGTTCCTGGATCTCACCTTCGTTAAGCTGGTCGAGAAATTGGCGCCGCAGTTCAAGACGATCGAGCATTATGTCCTGCTAACCGACCGGGCGCACATGCCGGCCGAAACCTCGCTGAATCTGCTCTGTTACGAGGATCTGCTGACGGGTGAGAACCCCGACGAGCCGTGGACCGAACTGCCCGAAACCGCGCCCGCCGGCCTGTGCTACACCAGTGGCACCACCGGCAATCCCAAGGGCGTGCAGTACAGCCACCGTTCGAACGTGCTGCACGCCATGGCCGCCAGTGCCACCGACACGTTCGGCATGAGCGCCCGCACCACGGTGCTGCCGATCGCGCCCATGTATCACGCCAATGCCTGGTCCATCCCCTATACGGCGGCGATGGCCGGGGCGAAGCTGGTGATGAACGGCCCCAACTTCGATCCGCCGACACTGCACCGGCTCATCGTGGACGAGGGGGTCGACCTGGCGCTGGCCGTGCCCACCATCTGGCTGGGCATGATGCAGCATCTGGAGAAAACCGGCGAAACCCTTGGAAAGCTCAACCGCACCGCCATCGGCGGCTCGGCGGTGCCGCGCGCCATGATCGAGCGTTATGATCAGCTGGGCGTCAAGGTGCTGCAGCTGTGGGGGATGACGGAAATGTCCCCTCTTGGCACCGTGGGTGCTGGAATTCCCGAAACAGATACAATGTCCTACGAGGAACAGCTCAACGTCCGCGTGAAGCAGGGCCGCGGCGTGTTCGGTGTGGAGATGAAGATCGTCGATGATGACGGCAAGGAACTGCCGCGTGATGGCAAGGCCTTTGGCCGCCTGCTGGTGCGGGGTCCGTGGATTGTCGGCAGCTATTTCAAGGGTGATGGTGCCTCGGCGTTCGAGGATGGCTGGTTCGACACCGGCGACGTCGCGACGCTCGACCCGCTGGGCTACATGCAGATCGTCGACCGCGCCAAGGACGTGATCAAGTCGGGCGGCGAATGGGTGTCGTCCATCGATCTGGAGAATGTCGCGGTCGGCGCACCCGGTGTGGCCGAGGCCTGCGTGATCGGCGTCCACCACCCCAAGTGGGACGAGCGCCCGCTGCTGCTGGTGGTGCCCAAGGACGGCGCGACCGTCACCAAGGAGAGCGTGCTGGCCTATCTCGACGGCAAGATCGCCAAGTGGTGGACACCGGATGATGTGCTTGTCGTCCCCAGCCTGCCGCACACGGCAACGGGCAAGCTGCTGAAGGTGGCGCTGCGGGAGCAGTACAAGGATTACAGGTTGCCGACGGCGTGAGGGTGGCCAACCTGGGCTTTGCGGTGGGCAACAAGTGATTGGCGGTTTGGGGGGTTAACTTGGGCCTCCGGCAGTACGACCTTGTGGCAAGAGATGGAATGCAGGATTGCCGCAATGACCCTCCCCCTCGATCACCTCGTCATCATGGCCCGCGACGCCGCAGCCAGCCGGGCCTTCTATGGCGATCTCCTGCCACTGCTTGGCTTCGTGAAGCGGCGCGATGATATCTGGGTCAACGATGCCGGCCTGCATCTCCAGGTGCTGGTGGCCGAGCCGGGCACGCGCGATTATGAGCGGCGCGGGCCCGGGTTGAATCACCTTGGGTTCGGAGCGCCAGACGCCGCGTTTGTGGAGGATGTTCGCGCGGCCATGCTGGCCAGGGGCCACGACATCCAGCCAATCCAGCACCTGGGCGGCGCCCATGCGCTGTTCATGCCCGATCCGGATGGCCTGCGCGTGGAGGTGACCTGGTATCCGCCCGGCAAGAGCGTGGTGGATTGATCCTGCCACTCAGGGCCGGGCTTCCAGCACCATGTTGAACGGGCCTTCGGTGGCGCGATGGACATGGCCGAACCCTGCGCCCTTCAGCACCTCGGTCAATCTCGCTTCACCGGCCTGCGCACCCAGCGCCTCGCCCACTTCCTGCGCCATCGAGGTCGGCACGCAGATCATCGTCGAGGCATTGTAATAGAGCCGGCTGACCGGGTTGCCCACGGCATCACCGGGGTTGTCGCCGGCGATGGGCTCCACCAGCATCCAGCGGCCATCAGGCTTCAGCATGCCCTTGATGTGCGCCGCACAGCCGCGCGGATCACCCATGTCGTGCAGGCAATCGAACATGGTGACGAGATCGAAATCACGATCCGCGATGTCCTTGGCGGCCATGGTGACGAAGCGCACCCGATCGGCAATGCCATGGGCGGCTGCGTGGGCGTTGGCCTGTTCGATGGAGGGGCCATGGAAATCATAGCCTATGAACTGGCTGTTCGGGAACGCCTGCGCCATCAGCAGGGTGGAAAAGCCCACCCCGCAGCCGATATCGGCAACACGCACGCCGCGTTCCAGTGCCGGCACCATGCCATCCAGCGCCGGCAGCCAGGCCTGGACGATGGCGTTGACATAGCCCGGGCGGAAGAAGGCACCGACCGCGCAGAACAGGCAGCCAGCACTGTCGCCCCAGGCGACTCCGCCGCCATTGCGGAAGGCGGCCTCCACCTTAGGCTCGCCCTCGATCATCGCAGCGGCCAGATCGAAGGCGCCGGCCAGATAGACCGGGCTGTCCTCGTTCACGAACACCATCGCCTGCTCCGGCGTCAGGAAGAAGGCACCGGTGCCGGGATCGAGGCTGACATAGCCATTGCAGGCCTGCGCCATCGCCCATTCGCGCACGTAGCGCTCGGCGAGGCCGGTGCGCTGGGCCAGTGCAGCGGCCGAGAGTGGGCCTGCGTCGGCGAGCGCCTTGAACAGGCCAAGCCGGAAGCCGATCCGTACGGTCGGCACACTGAAGGCACCACCCAGATCGCCCAGCATCTTGCCGACGAGCGCATTCAGATTGTTCATGTCTAGGTCGGCCATGGCCGTCACTCCCCCCCGAAGTGCCGGGACAGGAAAATACCGATGCCGGAACGCTGATGGTCTGCCCCGGCACCGGCTCCGTCAAGTGTAATTTGAAATCCGGGCTTGGGTCAGAACAGGCTGAGCTGGTCGCCAGGCGCGCGGAACAGGCTGCAATCAAGCGCCGGATTGGAGCGCGTCAGCCCATGCGCAGCACAGGCCTTGTGAAAGCGCTGGCGCATCAGCGCGGCATAGGGACCGGTGGGCTGGAAGCGCGCGAAGAAGCGCGGATCATTGTCCTTTCCGCCGCGCATGGTGGTGATGTGGTGCATCACCCGGTCAGCGCGATCGGGGAAGTGGCTGGCCAGCCAGTCGCGGAACAGGGGCGCCACCTCGTGGGGCAGCCGCACGGGAATCGAGTAGGCGCCGTCCGCGCCAGCGTCGGCGGCAGCGGCAACAATGGCCTCGATCTCGTGATCGTTGATCGCCGGGATCATGGGGGAGAGGGAGACGAACACCGGCACGCCGGCCGCCGACAGGCTGCGGATGGCAGCGAGGCGGCGGGACGGCGTCGAGGCGCGCGGTTCCATCGTGCGGGCCAGGCGCGCATCGAGCGTCGTCACGCTGATCATCACAGCGGCGAGATTTCGGTGTGCCATGGCCGACAGGATGTCGAGATCGCGGCACACCCGGTCGGACTTGGTGGTGATGGTGACCGGGTGATGGCAATCGTTCAGCACTTCAAGGATTTGTCGGGTGATCTTCCAGTCGCGCTCGATCGGTTGATAGGGGTCGGTGTTGGTGCCCAGCGCGATGGGCTGGCACTGATAGCTGCGCTTGCCCAGTTCTGCCCTCAACAACGCCGGCGCGTCGGGCTTGGCAAACAGCCGGCTCTCGAAATCAAGGCCGGGTGACAGGTCGTGAAAGGCATGGGTGGGCCGGGCAAAACAGTAGACACAGCCATGCTCGCAGCCCCTGTAGGCATTGATCGAGCGGTCGAACGGCACATCGGGGGACTGGTTGCGGGTGATGATGCTGCGCGGCCGCTCGATGGTCACCGTGGTGCGCAAGGGGGGTGCGGCCCCGTCCACCGTATCGGCTGCGTCCAGCCAGTCGCCGTCAGCAGCCCGTTCCGGCAGCGCGAAGCGGCTTGGTGTGGCGTTCAGCGTCGCGCCGCGGCCATGCGGAGCAGGGGGATTGACCATGCCGGCAGCTTAGCCGGAAAAGAGGAACAGAAAAAGAACAAATGCGTCTGGTCAGGCCGCAACATGTCCCGGCGCTTTTGCCTCGCGGGCCAGCACCTCGCGCCGCAGGGCCTCGGCATCGGCCAGCGCATTGTGCGGCACGAGACTCATGCTGGCGGTGTCGAAACCGGGCAGGCTCAACAGGTCAAAGCGCACGTTGGGCACCTGGCGCCGACCCTGGAAGGCGAGCAGGGCAGCCGCGTGGGCAATGTCTTCCGGCCAGTCCGCCACCAGGCAAGGGGCGGGATCGGGCAGCAGATAGGCGGTCAGCGCCGCCACCACGTCGGCGCGCGAGCGCGGGCTGCCGCCCAGCCGCGGCATCACATGTTCGGCCACCCATTTCAGAGGGCGATGGCAGGGCAGCACGGCGTAGAAGCTGCCGCGGTCTTCCTGTTCCGGCACCAGTGCGATGGAGATCAGCGGGCCGTCGAACCCATTGAATTCGCAATCGAGGAAATAGCGCATCGCCGCTACCGCTCGGTGAGCCGCGGGATGAGATCGGCAAAATTGCAAGGCCGGTGCCGGCTGTCGAGCTGGCTGGCCAGGATGCCGTCCCACCCATCCTTCACGGCGCCGGTGGAGCCGGGCAGGCAGAAGATATAGGTGCCGCGCGCCACCCCCGCACAGGCGCGCGACTGGATGGTGGAGGTGCCGATCGACTGGAAGCTGAGCCAGCGGAACAGTTCGCCAAAGCCGGGGATGGGTTTTTCGATCACCTGATCCAGCGCTTCGGGTGTCACGTCGCGCCCGGTCACCCCGGTGCCACCGGTGGTGATGATCACGTCCACGGCGGCATCGTCGATCCAGGTGTTCAACTGGGCGACCAGCACTGGCACCTCGTCCTTCAGGATCGTGCGGGCGGCAAGACGGTGCCCGGCCGCCTCCAGCCGCGCCACCAGCGTGTCGCCGGACCGGTCGCTGGCCGCATCGCGCGTGTCGCTCACCGTGGCGACGGCGATGTTGAGCGGCAGGAAGGGCAGCGACTCATCAATCGGCATGGAACAAGCTAAACTCCGCGTGACGCTGATGTCATGGTGGTTGAACGGCGGAGGCAGGCATGGCGCGACTGATGGCGCTGATCGGTGTGGCGGACCGGGAGCGCGCCCGCGCCTTCTATCGCGATGTGCTGGGACCGGTGTTCGGTATCGGCTCGCCGGCCATCGACAATTTCGGAGACCAGTTCCCGTGCGGCGGTGGCTTCATCCGCCTGACCGCGCTGCCGGATGCGGCGCCCGGCCCGCACCCGGTGCTGGGCTTTCAGGTGGACGATGCGGCCGCCAGCGTGGCGGCACTCGGCGCGCGCGGGGTGGCCATGCTGATCTACGAGGGCATGGGACAGGCCCCATCTGGCCTGTGGACGTCCCCCGATGGGGCAGCACAGGTGGCCTGGTTCCGCGACAGCGAGGGCAATTTGCTGAGCCTGACCCAGCAGCGCTGAGCCGGGATTGCAGCGACTAGACGTTCCGTATATGTTCTTATCGGAACCGAGGAGGCGAGCATGACGGAAGCCGGTGGCTGCCATTGCGGCGCAGTGCGTTACGAAGTGACGGGCGAACCCAAACATGTGGCGCTCTGCCATTGTGCGGATTGCCGGAAAAGCAGCGGTGCGCCGATGGTGGCATGGGCGGCCTTTGCCGAGGCGCAGTTTCGGGTCACTGCCGGCGAGCCAGTCGCCTTCAATTCATCGGGCGAGAGCTGGCGTTATTTCTGCGCGCGCTGCGGTACCGGCCTCTTCTATCGCAATGCGCAGTTCCTGCCCGGCATCGTCGATATCCAGTCGGCGGCGCTGGACAATCCAGAGGCGTTTCCGGCTGGTGGCCATATACAGGTGGCCGAACGTATCAGCTGGATGGCGACTGCGCACCAGCTGCCGACGTTTGATCGCTTTCCCTGACCCGGCCTATTTGCCGCCCGACATGGCCCGATCATCATCAGGCCAGAGTTCCGGCGCGAAGCTGCCCGGGTCGGGCCGGGGCCGCACCGCCATCGGTTCGCGTTTCACCATGGTGGGCCCGCCAATGCCGGGCAGTCGCGGCCACAGGCCCTGCGCCACCGCCTCCATGGAGGCCGGCGCCACGCCCTCGCGCAGTTCGTACATCCACAGGTTCCGCATCACGGTGCGCACATAGATGCGGGTTTCGCGAAAGGGGATGGATTCGATGAACAGTAGCGGGTCGCCCTGGTCATCGAGCGCGGTGTTCCATTTCTGCACACTGCCCGGCCCGGCGTTGTAGGCGGCGATCACCTTGGGCAGTAGCCCTTGCGTGATCCCCATGTTCCCCAGCATTTCCAGATAGGTCTGGCCCAACTCGAAGTTGAAGGCGGGATCGGTGATGTCGCCTACCACAGACGCCGCGTCCGGCGTCTCGCGCTGGATGCGGCGGTGCACCAGGTCGCGTGTGTCGGGCATCAGCTGCATCAGCCCGCGTGCGCCGGTCCGGCTGGTGGCGGTGGTGATGAAGGCCGACTCCTGCAGGGCATGGGCAAAGATCAGCGGGCGCGGCACCCGCCAGCCTCGGAACGGCACCCAGTCCGGCGCCGGGAATCTGGCAGACAATGGCGCTTCCAGCCCCACCGGACCCCGGATGGCGAGGTTGTACTGCGTCGCCGGCAGGTCGAGCCGGGCGGCCAGCCGCAGGATCGCGGGATAGGCATCGGCCGGGGCGGTCGCGGCGAGGTGCCTGAGTTCCCGGTCGGCCATCCCCAGGTGGCCGATCTCCACCAGCGCCGCCGCCCGCCGTGCACCCGGCATGTCCTTCAGATAGTTCCAGTCGGCCGTGATGAAATCGGGTTCCCGCCAGTCGAGCCCCTGATCCCGCCCCAGCATGCGGCGGGCGAGCAGGCCATAGAAGGTCCGTTCCGAGGTGGCGGCCTGCTCCAGCCGCTGGGCCCGCGCGGCCGCATCGCCCGCCAGGCCCCAGCTGCGCGCGGCCCAGAAGGCG